>JANLSI010000873.1:0-3419 GCA_031362345.1 Pseudomonadota bacterium | reverse complement strand
TTGCCCAGCGTGCCGGTGATCAGCAGTTGGTCAGCCTGCAGATGCCAACCGTGGGCATAGGCATCGTTGACCAACCACAAGAGCGCCTCAAGCTGATTGCCGAGCGCATCGATAGCGGCACCGCTATCGATGACCTGCTCGTCGCGGTAGAGCGCGACCCTGATCTCATTCACCTGTGCCAGGTCACGCAAGACGAAGGGCTTGCCCACCACATAACGGCTGGCCGCGACATTGGTCGCGATGATGTCGTAGGCATTCAAACCGCCGACATTGGCGTAGTTCAGATCCGGTATTTCGACCGCCGGCAAGGCATGACTGATATAGGTCTTCAGATCTGCGATCGAATGCAGCTTGCGCGTGATGGGCGAGCGCAGCACATAGCCGATTTCCACTTCCAACATCGGTTTCTTGAACAGGCCGGCATCGATCTCGGCACCGTCCTCGAAGGCCGCGTCGGCGAATAGCACACCTGAGATCGGTTCTTTGGTGTGATATTTGAGACGCAGCGCGGCCTGGGTGAAGCCGGCCTTAAAGCCGCCAATCGCGCGCTTCTTACGCATTTCATGGCTGACCAGCGCGCGCTGGATGTCGTAAGCGGAAGCGCTGTTGAGCTGGTCGTAATAGACCGACAACAGCGGCATCGGCTGACCACGGGCGAGTTCGAGTTGGACGATGTCGGCCCAGTCGTCGGCGCTGCCATCCACCCCGTGGGCAGGACAGCTCGACAAGCCAGCGATCAATACAGCCAAAGGCAGTAGGGGTTTCAATGTCGTCCTTTCTTGCGCCGTTGATCCCGCCGCGCGGGGGCTGCGATCATGCCGAACTTCCCGCCCCCTGCTCAATCACCGTTCTACATGTGCATCGTTGCCGAGCGTTTCACGGCGTTTGCTGGCGACTATCGCAGGGCTGCGATGCGCACGTCCCAGCGGAGTAGAATCACCGCCATGCGTAGCCCCCCCGCCCTGCTCTTCGTGCTGATTGCGTTGCTGTTGCCCCTTGGGCCGGCCGCAGGTGCGGCGCTGAATTATGCCGAGCGTGAACTTGGCGTGTGGTCGGCGCTGGTCAATCACGGCCTCGAAGCCACGGCCAAGATGGTCGTGCTGGCCGAACAGACCACCGGCGACCCGGCCGCCATCGCCCGCGATGCGGCCACCACCGCCGGCATAGTCAAACAGCTTGACGTGCCGCCGTCGGCCTTTGCTGACTGGCAGCGCCGCAATGTCCACATCGATGCCATCGATGCCACGCTGAAACTGAACATCAGCTACCAGGTGCTCGACGCCAAGACCCGCAAAGCGCTGTTCGAGGGCGTAGTACCTGGCAGCGGCTGGGAGAATTTCTTCAAACGCTTCCCCGGCGCGCCGGGCCTGCTGCGGCTCTCCCATGTCGGTTTCGATGACACCTTGAGTCATGCACTGGTCTACGTCGAACACGAATGCGGCGCCGAGTGCGGCACCGGTCATCTGTTTCATCTGCGCTTGGCCGCGGGCGGTGGCTGGCAAGTGCAAGGGGGCGTGACCGTGTGGATGGTCAAATGAACAACCCGCCCGCGATGCTCGCGGCAGCGGCGCAATAATAGAGACGCAGCATGTACGCCATAGCAGTGTTTTGCGGTTCGCGGCCCGGCGTGCGCGAAGAATATATGGCTGCCGCCGATGGCTTCGGCCGCGAACTGGCAGCGCGCGAAATCGCGCTGGTCTATGGCGGCGGCAATATCGGTCTGATGGGCGCGCTGGCCGATGGCGCACTCGACCTCGGTGGTCAGGTGATAGGGGTAATCCCCGATTTCCTGCGCGACCGCGAGGTCTGTCACACGGGCCTCACGGAATGCGTGGTGGTCGACGACTTGTTCGAGCGCAAGGCCATCATGATCGAACGCGCTGACGCCTTCGTTGCCCTGCCCGGTGGCATCGGCACCTTTGACGAAATTCTCGAAGTGATCGCCTGGCGCCAATTGCGCCAACTGCGCCAACCCATCGGCGTGTTGAACGTGGGCGGCTATTTTGATGCATGGCTGGCCTCGCTTAACTATGCCGCAGACGAAGGCTTTTTGAGTCACGCTGAACTCGATCAGCTGATAGTCATGCGCGACCCGGCAGATCTGATCGACGCCCTGCTCGAGGCGTCCCACACATGAGCCGGCATCCTTATGCCGGCGTGGTGTTCGATATGGACGGCATTTTGATCGATTCCGAGCCGTTGTTCCGCCGTGCGGCGCAGCAGGCGGCGCTCTCTCTCGGCCATCAGCTGTCCGACGAAACCTATGCCATGTGGATGGGTCTGGCGCCCCGTGCGGTGGAAGCCGCCATCGTCGAGAGCATGGGTCCGGCATTTCCGCTGCGCGCCTTCCGTGATGAATTCCGCCGCATCTGGCTCGAACACACCGAGCAGCACGGCATGCCGCCGCAGCCCGGCATGCCCGAGCTGCTGGCCGGACTGCGCGAGCGCGGCGTGCCGTTCAGCGTTGCCACCTCCACACAACGGGATCAGGCCCTGCGTTCGCTGGACCTGGCGGGCCTCGGCACCTACATCGAGGTGCTGGTGGCGGGTAACGAAGTCGCGCAAGGCAAACCGGCGCCGGAGATCTTTCTGCGCGCGGCGGCCGGTATCGGCGTCGATCCGACACGCTGTGTGGCGCTGGAGGATTCCTCAGTCGGGGTGCACGCAGCGGCGGCCGCCCGCATGCTGACCATCATGGTGCCGGATCTGCACCAGCCCAATGCCGTCACGGCAGCGCTCGCTCACTACGTCATTCCTGGCACCGCGCGCGCGGCGCGTGTGGTGCTTGCGCTGTTCGACGCGCAAGCGTCGCGAAGTCCATGAAACAAAATCTCATTAGCCGAGTGTGCGCCACACGGGCTGACATCACGCAGCTCGCCTGCGACGCCATCGTCAACGCTGCCAATGAGAGCCTGCTCGGCGGCGGCGGCGTGGACGGCGCCATCCATCGCGCCGCCGGTCCCGAATTGCTGCGCGAATGCCGCCAGCTCGGCGGCTGCCCAACCGGCGGTGCACGCATCACGCGCGGCTATCGGCTGCCGGCACAACACGTCATCCACACGGTCGGACCGATCTGGGCGGGTGGCATGGCTGGCGAAGCGGCGCTGCTCGCGCATTGTTATCGTGCTTGCTTCACCCTCGCCCGCGAGCATGGCCTGCGGACGCTCGCTTTCCCCGCCATCAGCTGCGGCGTATACGGCTATCCAGCACCGGCAGCAGCCACTATCGCGGTGCGCGAAGTCGAAGCGGGACTCGCCGCTAATGCGCAACTGCAAAATGTGGTGTTGGTCTGTTTTAGCGAGGCGATGCTCGCTATCTATCAGGCGCTGCTGGGCGCCTCGGCACGCGACGGAGACTGAGCCCATGGCACGTAAGGAAAACTACCACCGCAATACGCTCGCCATCGTTTACGATTTTGA
>JANLSI010000860.1:0-6688 GCA_031362345.1 Pseudomonadota bacterium | reverse complement strand
CCCGCTACGTGCGTGTCCCAGGCGGCGATACGACGCCCTACGTGCGACTGGTGTCGCAGGAAATGGTCAACAAAGCCAAGGCCCTGTTGGGCGATTCCTGGTACCACGTCCATCATGCCTGCTACAGCTATCTGTGGATCGCGCGCGCCGAACGCTACCGAGGTCGCAACGCGCAAATGTTGGAACAAGCCTTGAACCAAGCCGTCGTCGAAGCCGATTACGCCGTGGCGCGCATTCCGCCGAGCAATCCGGTGCATTGGAAGCTGCTCACGATTCAAGCGCGGGTACTCTACGCACGGGGCAACAAAGAACAGAGTATCAACGCGCTGAAGCAGATCATCAGACATAAGCCCGATCTCGCCGATGGCTACGTCGTGCTGGGAAATTTTCTCTACAAAGAAACGAAATACGACGAGGCACGGGAAGTGCTGCAAGGCGGCTTGGATAAAGTGCCGAGTCCGAGCGCTGAAATGCACTATTTCCTCGGCATGATCCTGCTCAAACAAGGCAGTTTCGACAGTGCGCGTGAGCAGGCGCAGAAGGCCTATAAACTCGGCTATCCCTTGCCAGGACTGCGTAATCGACTGAAGGCCGCAGGCCATTGGTAGGCTGCATCTCGTGCATCGTGTTGCATAGCCAGATGTCTGGTGCGGCATGCGCGTGCGCCCATCGCGGCGCGGGTGGTGGCCGTGTGTGGTGTGATTCGCACTAGTGTCCGCGCGCATTCTTATGGTGGCGTTTCACTATCCGCCCATCCAGGCCAGCAGTGGCGTGCACCGAACCTTGAGCTTCTCCGACTATCTCGCTCGGCACGGCTGGCAGCCGACGGTCTTGACCGTGTCCCTTGGCGCGCTGCCAGGTTATCGCTTGGAGAACGAATCGATGATCCCCGCCGGCGTGGAAGTGGTGCGCGCGCCGACGCTTGATCTAAAGCAGCATTTGAACATCAAGGGCAAGTATCCGGGCTTTCTCGCCGTTCCCGATCGCTGGGCGAGCTGGATCGCGAGTGGTATCGCCTGTGGCCTGCTGCACATCGCCCGTCGCCGTCCGCGCGTGCTTTATTCGACCTATCCGATCGCCTCTGCCCATGTCATCGGCTATTGGCTGCACCGACTTACGGGTGTGCCTTGGATCGCGGACTTGCGCGATCCGATGGCGCAGGACGACTATCCACCCGAGCCGCGTGTGTGGCGCGCCTACAAGGCCATCGAAGAACGCCTCATGGCACACGCGGCGCGGGTGATTTTTGCCGCACCGAGCGCCTACAGCTATTACGCGAAAACCTATCCGCAGGCGGTCGCTGAGCGCGGTAGCGTCATCGAAAACGGCTACGACGATGCCTTGTTCCGTCAGGCCGAGCGCTTGGTGCAGCCGCGCACGCGCAGTCCCATTCGGCTCCTGCACGCCGGCATTCTCTACCCGGCCGAGCGCGATCCCCGTAGTTTTTTTCAAGCTTTAAGCGAACTGCGCGATGCAGGCCAGATAGCAGCGGGCGATCTTGAGATCGCCTTGCGCGGCTCCGGCCACGACGAACTTTACCGACCCATGCTGGCGGCCGCCGGTCTGCAGGACATCGTGCGGCTTGAGCCGGCGGTGGGTTACCGTGAAGCCCTGGTCGAAATGTTGGAGGCCGATGGCCTGCTATTGTTTCAATCGGCAGACTGCAATTCCCAGATCCCCGCCAAGATCTACGAGTACTTTCGTGCGCGGCGGCCGATCATTGCCTTTACCGATCCCGCCGGGGATACTGGCCAAGTACTGCGGCGCGCGCGTGTGCCGTGGATTGCGCCGCTTGATGGCACTGCCGCGATCAAAGCGGTACTGCTCGACGCGCTAGCTGCGATCCGCGCGCGGCGCGACGAGCCCTATGGCTCGGCCGAATTTGCAGCGGCCTGTTCCCGTGAAGGTCGAGCCAAAGCGTTTCTCGATCTGGTCGAACAGCTAGCGAGCGACACTACCCCCCATTGACGATGACAGCGAGAGATTAGCGATATGGTGAGCGAAGGTATCCGTGCGATTCTGATCGAAGTGCTGGGCGTGGATGCCGGCAAGATCACCATCGACAGGCAAACACGCCTGTTGGGTTCGTTGCCTGAATTCGATTCGATGGCGGTGGTTTCGGTCTTGACGGCGATTGAGGATCACTTCGGCATCACCGTCGACGACGATGAAATCGAGGGTGCCTTGTTTGAAACCGTTGGCAGCTTGTGCCAATTCGTGGAAAGCAAACTCGGCTGAGAAGGCGCCAGGTGCGCGCCAGTACGCCTGGCAGCGCAGTATCGATACCGATGAGCGTACAACCTGACCACCTCGCCGCTGCCGCCCAGGTCGAACTGAGCCCGGGCTTCATGACCGTGCAGGGTCGTCGCTTGTTCTGTCTGCGACGCCGCGCGCTGGTCACCCCCATCACCACGCGCGTACTGGTCGTGCCCCCTTTCGCCGAAGAATTGAACAAGTGTCGTCGGCTGCTGGCGCTCTGCGCGCAGACCTTGGCGGTAGCGGGGGCCGAGGTGTGGTGGCCGGATTTGTCCGGTACTGGCGATAGCGCAGGGGACTTCGCCGATGCGTGCTGGTCGCAATGGATAGACGAGTTGTGCGACCTTGACCTTGCATTGGCGCAAGCCGCGCCGGCTGCAGCGCCGGCCTATCTGGCCCTGCGCAGCGGCGCGCTGTTGTTGGCTGCGGCCAGTTCGCGCTTGCGCGATTTCGAGCGTGCACACGTACTGCTGTGGCAGCCGGTGCTGGATGGCGGAAGGTACTTGCAGCAGTTTCTGCGTTTGCGCGTAATGGCCAGTCGCCTGAGTGGCCGCGACGAGTCATTGCCCGCGCTGATGGCGCGCCTGGCGCAGGGCGAGCTGCTCGAAGTGGGTGGCTATGGCCTGCGTGCCCAATTGACCGATGGCCTGGCCGCAGCGCAGGCCACCCCTGCGACCTTTGCCGCGGCGCGCGCCATGACGGTGCTGGAATTCAAAAACACCGCGGGTGCGTCACCGAGCATGCCGCTTGTGCAATTCAGCGCAGCCTGTCAAACCCTAGGCTGCGCAGCGCTAGTGCATCTAGTCGAGTGCGAGCAGTTCTGGGCCACCCAGGAAATTTCCGCGCCGACGGTGGTCATCGATGCGTCGATGATCGCCCTGCTGGGTCTATGAGCGCAGGACCGTGAGTCACGAAGAGGCCTTTGCGCTATCGATCGCCGGTGAGCAGACGGTGGCCATTTTGCACGGCGCGGCTGCGCCTGGCTCGCTGGGCGTGGTCGTGATCGTCGGCGGGCCACAATATCGGGTGGGCAGTCATCGGCAGTTTGTGCTGTTGTCCCGTGCTTTGGCGGCGGCCGGCATTGCGACCCTGCGCTTCGATTACCGCGGTATCGGCGATGGCGGTGGCACGGCACGGGACTTCGAGGACGTCAACGACGATATTCGCGCCGCCGTCGATTGCCTGTGCGCGCGCGCAGCGCTTGAACGTGTGGTGTTATGGGGCTTGTGCGACGCGGCTTCAGCGGCTTTGATGTACGCCAGCAGCGATTTACGAGTAGCGGGTATGGTGCTGCTGAATCCCTGGGTGCACAGTCTCGCCACCGAAGCCCGCGTGCGACTCAAAACCTACTACCTGGCGCGGCTGCGCGATGCTGAGTTCTGGCGCAAAGTGCTGCGTCTGGATCTTGACTGGCGCGGCTCGCTGGTCAGTTTCGGCAACTATGTGCGCGGTGCCTTTGGGCGATCGCGTGTTGCGCAGGTCGCGACATCGAAACCTCATTTTCTACAGCGTATGAAACAAGGCTGGGCCGCCTTCGATGGCGCGGTCTTGGTGATCTTGAGCGGTGACGATTTTACCGCCGGTGAGTTTCGCGAATTGTGTCGCGCCGACCGGCAGTGGCACGCACTGAGCTTGGGTACACGCGTCGAAACCCACGTATTGCCGTTTGCGAATCATACTTTTGCGCGCGCCGACTGGCGCCAGGAAGTCGAACAAGTGAGCTGTGCCTGGGTATTGGCACTGCGCGATGCCAGCCGCAAGCATGACTGACAGCGTGCTAGACCAGGATTTCACGCGGTAGCGGATGACTCAGGAACAGATGCGGACTGGCGGTATAACCGTAGGCGCCCGATTGCATCACCACCACCAGGTCGCCGACGCTCACGGCAGGTAGCGCAATACGATCAGCGACGATGTCGAGGGGTGTGCACAAAGGGCCGACGATATTCGCGACCGTGGTTGCGGCTTCGCCGAGTCGATTGCCGATGACCACGGGATAGTTCTTACGCAGCACTTGGCCGAAGTTGCCGGAATTCGACAGATGATGATGCAGCCCGCCGTCGGTCATGACGAAGAGCTGGCCCCGGGATTCTTTGATATCGCTTACCCGCGCGACGTAATAGCCCGCCTCACCCACCAGGTAGCGGCCGAGTTCCACTACGATTTCGGTACCGGCCAGCGCATCGGCGTGGCGCGCGAGGGTCGCGTCCAGCGCGTCGCCGACGGCGGTCAGATTAAGGGCCTGTTCGTTGGGAAAATAGGGAATGCCATAGCCGCCGCCGATATTGACTGAGGCGAAATGCAGCCCGCTGCTGGCGGCCAGCGCGCAGGTGTATTCGATGGTGCGTGCGTTGGCTTCGATGATGGCCTCGGCCTGCAAGTTCTGCGAGCCGCAGAAGATGTGCAAACCTTGGCAGTCGATAGCGAGCTCGCGCATGCGGGCGAGCACTGCGGGGATGTGCGCCGCGTCGATACCGAATTGACGCGGACTGCCCGCCATCTTCATACCCGCGCCCTTCAATTCGAAATCGGGATTGACCCGCAATGCGACCCGCGGCGTGATACCCAGCGCTGCGGCCAGACTATGGATACGCTCGAGTTCGAGACTGGATTCGCAATTGATACTGATACCTGCGGCCAGCGCTGCGCGCAACTCCGGCGCCTGCTTGGCCGGGCCGGCCATGCTGATCTCCTGTGGCGACATACCGCTGTCCAAGGCCACCAGCATTTCACGATGGGAGGCAACATCGAAGCCATCGACCAGCGGGCACATATGCTGCACGACGGCCGGCATGGGATTGGCCTTGATCGCATAATGCAGCTTGACTTGGCCAGGCAGCGCGGTGCGCAACGCAAGGACACGGGCGCTCAGTGCCGCGCGGTCGTAGGCGTAGAAGGGCGTGCTGCCAACCCGTTCGACCAAGCGCGTCAGCGCCTGGCCATTAATGTGTAACTCACCCCGCATGCCATCGAAGTCCGCGAGTCGGGCATGACGGTTTGGCTCTGCATTCATGGGCGGCTGGCTTCCGGGCAAGGGGCTTCATCAGTGCTGAACAGCGTCGCGTAGTCGCTGTGTAACTGCTGGCGGTTCAATTTGCCGTTGGGATTTTGCGGCATGTCGTCACGAAACACGATCCGCGCCGGTTGCATGAAATTGGGCAGGGCACGGCGACAGGCAGCGAGTACCTCGGCTTCACTGAGTGCACTGCCCGGCAGGCGTCGGGCCACCACCACCAGCGCTTGACCCAGAGCGGCGTGGGGTACGCCGATGGCGGCGACGGTCTCGACGCCGCCGAGCGCATAGATCACTTCCTCGACTTCCTCGGGACTGACGCGATAGCCCGAAGTCTTGATCATGCCGTCGTTGCGGCCGATGAAGTACAGATAGCCGTCCTCGTCCCTGCGCACCATATCGCCCGACCACACCGCCATTTCCGGCAACGGTAGACCGGCCGGCTGGCCCGGTGCCGGTTTGTAGCGCGCGGCAGTGCGTTCGAGATCGTTCCAGTAGCCGAGCGCAACCAGCGCGCCGCGATGGACCAGTTCGCCCGGCTCGTTGACTGCGGCTGGCGTGCCGTCTTCGCGGACCACCATGATTTCGGCGTTGGGTATGGCCTTGCCCATCGAACCACGACGCTCATCGATTTTATCCGGCGGCAGGTAAGTCGAGCGGAAAGCCTCAGTCAGGCCATACATCAAAAAAGGGCGGGTGTTCGGCAGGTTCTGGCGCAGACGGGCGAGTACGCCGTCGGGCATCGCGCCACCAGAGTTGGTGATGTAGCGCAACTGGTCCTGCACTGCTGGGGGCCACTCCAGCGGCGCCAGCTGCGCCCACAAGGGCGGCACCGCACCGAGGCCGGTAATCCGATGCCGTGCCAGCGCCTTCAGCACATCGCGCGGCAGCAGGTAGTCGAACAGCACGCAGGTGGCGCCCTGTAAGACGGCTGTCGTGAGTTGGTTCAAGCCGTAGTCAAAGCTGAAGGGCAGTACCGCGAGCAGGCGGTCGTGTTCGGTAATTTCGAGATATTGCGCCACGCTGCGCGCGCCGGTGACGATATTGCGGTGAGAAATGATCACGCCCTTGGGACGACCGGTGCTGCCCGAGGTATACAGAATCGCCGCCATGTCGTTGTCGATGCGTGGGACTTTTGCGCAAGCTAGGGCGCTGACGGCGCTGTTCCACACCGAGACTTTTATCGGCAACTCGGGCCATGCGCCGCCGGGCTCCGACAGCAGCACGTGCTGCAGGCTGCGGCAGGCCGGCAGCACGTCGCCGAGCTGGGCCAGACGTTCGGGACTGGTGATCAGCACCCGCACATCGCAGTCGTTCAAAATATGTTCGACCTGGGCCGGTTTCAGTACCGGATTGATCGGCACAAATACGCCGCCGGCTGCGCAGCTCGCGTACATGCCGTAGGCGGTGAGCGGTAGT
>JANLSI010000848.1:0-3030 GCA_031362345.1 Pseudomonadota bacterium | reverse complement strand
CCGCGAACCCTGAGCGCGACGCGCTCGACCACCAACAGAGAGCACTCATGTCCAAGCCTGTCATCGCCTTCAGCATCGCCGACGGCATCGCGCGCATCGTCATCGATGACGCTGAGCGCCACAACGTGGTGGGTGCACAATTCACCCGGGAACTGGCGCGCGCCGCCATCGCCTGCGAAGGCAACGACGACATCCGCGTGGTACTGCTGAGCGCCAATGGCAAGGAGTTTTCGGTCGGCGGTGACCTCAACGAATTCCTGCGCGAACGTGATCACTTGCGTGAGCACGTGCGCGAGATGGCGGCCTATTTCCATCTCGCCATCACGGTGCTGAACCGTCTGCCGGTGCCGGTGGTATGTGCGGTCAACGGTATGGCGGCCGGCGGTGGCATGAGCATGGCGATGATGTGCGACCTGACCATCGCCACCCGCTCAGCGAAGTTCAACCTCGCCTATACGCGCTCAGGGCTCACGCCGGACGGTGGCGGTACGTGGTTCCTGCCGCGTTTGGTCGGGCTGCAGCGTGCGTTTGACATCATCGCCACCAACCCGACCCTGAGCGCCGAGCAGGCCTGTGCGCTAGGCATCATCGCGCGCGTGGTCGACGACGAGAAATTCAAAGACGAGGTCGAGAAGCTGCTACGTCAGCTGGCCGACGCGCCGTCAGGGTCCGCCGCGCAAGCCAAGCGGCTGTTGCGTGCGAGTCTCGGCAATTCACTGGAACAACAGCTGGAGTTAGAAGCGAAGAACATTGCCGAGATTGCCGCGAGCCCCACTACGCTCGCGACCCTCGCGGCGTTCTTCGCGCAACGTAAAAAATAGCGTCCGACTGCGCTAGTCGCGCGCGACGCAACCCGGTCGCCTGTGACCGAGCCCATTACGAGTGGAGAACGATAGATGTCCAGCACGGCCAATGCCTTTGATCTCAACGTCGACCAGCGCCAGATGCTGGACGAGGCCGACAAGTTCGCGCGTAACGAGCTTTACCCGCTCGCGGTACGCATGGACAACGAAGAGTGGTGGCCCGATACCGCCTTTCCGATGATAGGCGAGATGGGTTATTTCGGTCTGACGGTAGCCGAGGAATACGGCGGGCAAGGCCTCGATTTCTTCACTAGTGGCCTGGTCGCGCAGGCATTCGGGCGCTGGAACTATGCAATGGCGCTGTCGTGGATTGCCCACGAGAACTTGTGCCTGAACAACATCTATCGCAATTCGAACGAATTCCTGCGGCGTAAATATGTACCGGGTCTGTGCTCGGGTAAAAAGATCGGCGCGCTGGGCTTGACTGAGCCTGGCGCGGGTTCCGACGCGTTGGGCTCGATGGCGACCACTGCGCGCAAGCAAGGCGATCGCTACATCCTGAACGGTCGCAAGATCTACATCACCAATGGACCGGTCGCCGACGTGTTACTGGTCTACGCCAAGACTGCGCCGGATAAAGGCGCCCATGGCATCTCGGCCTTTATCGTCGAAAAGGACTTCAAGGGCTTCAGCGTCGCGCAAAAATTGATCAAGATGGGCTTCCGCGGCAGCCAGACCGGCGAGCTGGTCTTCGATGACTGCGAAGTACCGGCCGAGAACCTGGTCGGCAAAGAGAATGAAGGGGTGGCGGTGGTGATGAGCGGGCTCGATCTGGAGCGCGCGGTGATTGCGCCGATCTGTGTTGGGATGGCTGAGCGCGCGCTGGAGCTGACGATTGAATATGCCAAGACCCGCGTCCAGTTCGGCAAGCCGATTGGTGAGTTCCAGATGGTCCAATCGAAAATCGCCGACATGTATGTCTGGGTCGAGACCATGAAGGCACTTAACTACAAAGTCCTGGCCGAGGCCAATGACCTCGAAGTGGGGGCCGGCGGTCGCGGCATGATTCACGCTAATACCGCGGCGTCGATCATGTATGCCGCCAATATGCTCAATCGCGTACTGGACGAGGGCGTGCAGGTGCACGGTGGCATCGGTTACATGTGGGAGTCCGAGATCAATCGTCTGTATCGCGGCAACAAGCTGCTGGAGATCGGCGCCGGCACCACTGAAGTGCGCAAGCTGATCATCAGCCGTGAGTTGCTGAAGTAAGGGCGATGAGCGACACACCGAATATTCCCCGCAGCAACGCCGAACTCGCCGTCCAGCCGACGGTATTCGCGGCCGGCCTGCTGGCCGGTCAGACGGTGTTCGTGTCCGGCGCTGGCAGCGGCATGGGCCGCGCTACCGCCTGGCTGGCGGCACGCCTGGGTGCGCGCGTTATCGTCGGCGGGCGCACGCAGGCTAAACTCGCGGCGGTGGTCGATGCCATCAACGCGGAGCCGGGACTCGAAGCCCACGCGCAGGTGGTCGACATTCGAGAGCGTGCGTCGGTCGATCACGCTTTCGCGGAGATCACCTCGCAGTTTGGGGTCATTGACCTACTGATCAATAGCGCCGGTGGTCAGTTCCCGCAGGCCGCCATCGACTTCAGCGAGAAGGGCTGGCACGCCGTCATCAACACTAATCTGCACGGCACCTGGCACATGATGAACGCGGCCGCTCAGCATTGGCGTGAAGCCGAACGCGGCGGCAGCATCGTCAATATCGTGGTGGTGAACCAGAATCTGCACGGTGTCGCCCACACTGCTGCGGCGCGCGCCGGGGTCATGGCATTTTCACAGAAGGCGTCGGTGGAATGGGCGCCGCTCGGCATTCGCGTCAACTGCATCGCGCCGGGTGCGATCGAGACCGAGGGCTGGGCGGTCTACTCCGAAACTACCCGCGCCCGCTACCCGCGCACCAATCCGATGATGCGCGCCGGCTCGCCGTGGGAAATCGCCGAGGCGTGTATCTTCCTGGGGGGGCCGGGCGGGCGGTTTATCAATGGCGTGATTCTGGAAGTCGATGGTGGCGGTCAACACTGGGGCGAGATCTGGACGACCGGCAAGCCGGAGTATTTCGCGGCCGCGACGCGCCTGTGGGATGACAATCCGAGTTAGAGCTCTGGAATTGGGTGTCCGAATAAATTCGGACCTACAAAGTATCGCTGGCTCCCTGTAGGTCC
>JANLSI010000800.1:0-11540 GCA_031362345.1 Pseudomonadota bacterium | reverse complement strand
GCGACCCTGTGCTCTTGCTTGCGCTGTTCGCGCTGGTGTGGGGCGCGGATATTTTCGCCTACTTCGGTGGTAAGGCTTGCGGACGCCGGCGCCTCGCCAGTCACGTCAGTCCGGGTAAGACCTGGGAGGGGCTGGCGGCTGCCCTGATGGGTACCCAGTTGCTGGCGGTGGCGGGCGCCAGCGCCGGCTTGATCGCACGCCTGTCGCTGATGGAGACCCTGGCTTTGGCTGCGGTCACGCTTGCCGCATCCGTCGTCGGCGATCTGCTCGAAAGCCTGCTCAAGCGGTTGCGCGGGGTCAAAGACAGCGGCACGCTGCTGCCCGGACATGGCGGTCTCCTCGATCGTATCGACAGCCTGCTGGCCGCCGCGCCAGTATTCACTCTAGGATTTTTCCTGCTGGAGCAAGCATGACCATCGCGGTGACCATACTCGGTTCGACCGGCACCATTGGCGTCAATACTCTCGACGTCATTGCTCGCCATCCTGAACGCTTTTCGGTTTTCGCACTCTCAGCGAATTCGAATGTCGAGGGCCTGTTCGCTCAGTGCCAGACATGGAACCCACCCTTTGCGGTGATGGTCGAAGAACGCGCCGCTACCGACCTTGAGGTGCGCTGCAAAGTTGCCGGACTTGACACCCAGGTGCTGGCAGGTACGGCAGCGCTAGCCACGGTCGCCGCCCACGAGCAGGTCGATTACGTGATGGCCGGCATCGTAGGCGCGGCCGGTCTTTTGCCGAATCTCGCTGCGGCGCGGGCCGGCAAGCGCGTCATGCTCGCCAACAAGGAATCGTTGGTGATGTCGGGCCAGCTGTTCATGGACGCGGTGCGTGACAGTAAAGCTGAGTTACTGCCGATTGATAGTGAACACAATGCAGTGTTGCAGTGCCTGCCCGCCCAGTTCGCCGATGGGCTGCCGGCGGTCGGCGTCGAGCGTATTCTGCTCACGGCGTCGGGCGGACCCTTCCGCTGCTGGCCTATCGAACAACTGCAGCGCGTCACGCCGGCCCAGGCTTGCGCTCATCCGAACTGGGTGATGGGACGCAAGATTTCGGTGGATTCGGCGACCATGATGAACAAGGGGCTGGAGGTGATAGAGGCGTGTTGGTTGTTCGGCGCCTCACCGGCGCAGGTCGAGGTGGTGATCCATCCGCAAAGCGTGATTCACTCGATGGTGCAATATGTCGATGGCTCGGTGTTGGCGCAACTCGGCAACCCCGACATGCGTACTCCCATTGCCTATGCGTTGGCCTGGCCTGAGCGCTGCGTAGCGGGCGTCGCGCGCCTGGATCTGTTCAGTGTCCGCCGTCTTGATTTCGAGGAGCCTGACTATGACCGTTTTCCCTGTCTGCGCCTGGCGCGGGACGCCATGAGCGTCGGCGGCACTGCGCCGGCGATCCTGAATGCGGCCAACGAAATGGCCGTGGCCGCTTTTCTTGACGAGAAGATTTCCTTCACCGCTATCCCGCGTCTGGTAGGCAATGCCCTTGAGCGCGTCACGGCCCGGCCGGCGCTCGATCTGGAGACTATCCTGGCCGACGATGCCAACGCGCGGGAGTGCGTGCGCCGGTCGTTGGCCGAAGGAGTGAATTGATGGAATTGGTCAAGACACTGTTGTCGTTCGCACTGGCACTGGGCATCCTGGTCACCGCCCACGAGTTCGGTCACTACTGGGTGGCGCGACGGCTGGGGGTAAAAATCCTGCGCTTCTGCATCGGTTTCGGACGACCCTGGTTGCAATGGCGCGCGGGGGAAACGGAGTTCGCACTCGCCCTGATCCCACTCGGGGGCTACGTAAAAATGCTCGACGAACGCGAAGGCGAGGTCGCCGAGCACGAGCTGCATCGCGCCTTCAATCGTAAGCCCCTGGCGACGCGGGTAGCGGTGGTGGCGGCCGGTCCGATTGCCAATTTTCTGTTCGCCATTCTCGCTTACTGGCTGATGCTCATGATCGGCGTGACCGGTCCGCGGGCAATCATCGGCACGGTCGACGCCGATTCCATCGCCGCTCGCGCCGGACTCAGCCGCGGCGAGGAAATTCTGCAAGTCGATGGCGCCCAGGCGCAGACCTGGGACGGTGTATTCCGTCATGCCCTCGATGGCATTCTCGACCAGCGCCCATTGCGTCTTGCGGTGCGCGACAGTGATGGTGTGGTCAGGAACGTGATGCTCGATGTCAGTAAGGTGTCGGTAGACGATCTGGGCGCGGGAGATTTCTTCAAGACACTGGGCCTGGCGCCCGACGTGCCGCTCATTCCGCCGGTGATTGGCCATGTGGTAGTCGATGGCGCGGCGGCGGCGGCCGGTATCAAGGATGGAGACCGGGTGATCTCGGCCGATGGAAGACCCATAGCGAGTTGGGGCGCGTGGGTCGATGTCATCCGCCAGCACCCGCAGCAAGCGCTGGCGGTGGTCGTCGCGCGTGGTGGAGCAGAGCGTGCGCTGACCGTGACCCCCGCACGCATCGAAGAGCATGGCGCAGTGTTCGGGCGCATCGGTGCTGAGCCCCGCGTGCCGAAGGACGTCGATGACATCCCGATGGGGGTCGAGCGTTATGGTCCGTGGGCAGCCTTCGGCGGGGCCGTGGACAGAACCGTCGGCATGAGTCTTACGACCCTTAAGTTCCTCGGCAAGATGATTATGGGCGAGGCCTCAGTGCGCAATCTGAGTGGTCCGATCAGCATCGCTCAGTACGCCGGCGCATCAGCCAAGCTGGGGGTCGCGCGTTTCCTAGAATTCCTAGCCCTAGTGAGTGTGAGTCTCGGAGTACTCAACCTATTGCCTATTCCGATTCTGGATGGCGGACACTTGCTTTATTACCTGATAGAATTCGCGACGCGTAGACCGGTGTCTGAACATCTGCAATTGTGGGGACAGCAGATCGGTCTGGTGATGTTGTTGAGCCTCATGGGGCTGGCCGTCTACAACGACATCCTGCGCATCCTGTGAGTACGCTGGTGACGGAATCCCCAAAAATAAATACATAGTTTTATGTCGAAAGCCTTTGCAGCAGGCTGGATGTGTGGTCTGACAATGTTGTTCGCGGTAGGCGCTTCGGCCGTGGATTCCTTCGTCGTCGACGATATCCGGGTCGAGGGGTTGGACCGGATATCCCCGGGCGCGATCTTCAACTATCTCCCCATTAGTGTCGGCGACTCGGTCGATGACAAGCGCTCGCGTGACGCCGTGCGGGCGCTGTTTAAGACGGGTCTGTTCAAGGACGTCAGGCTCGAACGTGACGGTGACGTGCTGGTGGTTATCGTGCAAGAACGCGAGACCATCTCCGACATCACCTTTGAAGGCAACAAAGTCATCAAGACCGAAGACCTGACCAAAGGTCTGAAGGAGGTCGGCTTCGCCAAGGGCGAAGTGTTCAACGAGTCCAAACTCGACAAGGTACTGCAGGAGCTCAAACGCCAATACTTCGCTAACGGCAAGTACGGCGTGCGTATCGAGAACGAAGTCATTCCGGTCGACGACAAGACTGTCGAAGTGGCCTTCACCATCTCAGAGGGTGAGGCTGCGCGCATCAAGCAGATCAATATCATCGGCAATGAAGCCTTCAGTGACGACCAGATCCGCGACAACTTCAAGCTCAATACGCCAACCTGGATCAGCTGGTTCACCAAAGACGATCAGTACTCCAAGCAGAAACTGTCCGGCGATCTGGAAATCCTGCGTTCTCTGTACCAGGACAATGGCTACCTGAATTTCAGTGTCGACTCGACGCAGGTGTCCATTACACCGGACAAGCAAGACGTTTACCTGACTATCAACGTGACCGAAGGCGAGAAATTCTTGGTCGGAGACGTCAAGCTGGCCGGCACCTTGATTGTGGCGCCGGAGGATTTATTCAAGTATGTGGTCACGCGCAAGGGCATGACTTTCTCGCGCAAGGATTTGACCGCCACCAGCAAGGCCATCACCGATCGCCTCGGTGACGAAGGCTATGCCTTCGCCAATGTCAACGCGATCCCTGAAATCAACGAAAAAAGCCGCGTCGCGGGTGTGACCTACTTCGTCGACCCAGGCCAGCGGGTCTATGTGCGCCGGGTCAATTTCTTCGGCAACGCCAAGACACGAGACGAAGTGCTGCGCCGCGAAATGCGCCAGCTCGAGGGCGGCTGGATATCGACCGCCAAGGTTGAACGTTCCAAGACCCGCCTGCGGCGCCTGGGGTTTTTCGAGGACGTTAATGTTGAAACCCCGGCGGTAGCCGGCTCGACTGACCAGGTGGACGTCAATTTCACGGTCAAGGAGCGACCGTCGGGTAATCTGCAGCTAGGCGTTGGTTTCTCGCAGTCGGCCGGTATTATTTTTAATACCAATGTCCAGCAGGACAACTTCCTCGGCAGCGGTAAGAGTGTCAGCTTTGCCTTCGCCAACAGCGAGATCAACCAGGTCTTCCGGCTCGGCTACATGAACCCCTACTGGACCACCGATGGTGTCGCACGGGGCTTCGATTTCAGCTATCAGAAGACTGATGCCGGCAACACCAACGTCATTCGCTACAACACCAAGACGGTCTCCGGCGGCATGAATTTCGGTGTGCCGATCACGGAGTATCACTTCATCAATGCTGGCTTGTCGTACGAGTCAACGTCGATCAATACCAATCCGTTGTTCCTTGATCCGATTATTGCCGACTTTTTGGATCGCGAAGGCAACAACTACAACTTGATTCGCTTCTCGACCGCTTTTACTTATGACACGCGGAATTCGGCCATCTTTCCGGACCGCGGCACGTTGCAACGTATCCGCGGTGAAATCACTGTGCCGGGTGCCGACCTGACGTATTACAAGCTGAACTACGAGTCCAAGCTGTTCGTGCCCCTGGCTAAGAATTACATTCTCATGCTGCGCGGTGAAATCGGCTATGGCGGTGCTTATGGAAGTACCAGCGAGTTGCCGTTCTTCGAGAATTTCTATGCCGGTGGCCCGCGCACGGTGCGCGGCTATGAAGAGAATTCCCTTGGTCCGGAGGACATTTTCCGCCGCGCGTTAGGCGGCAATGTCGAGGTGGTGGGTGGCGCAGAAGTCATCATTCCGGTGCCCTTCCTGGCTGAATTCAAGTCGGTACGTCTCTCGACGTTCATCGACGCGGGTAACGTATGGTCGGCCAGTCAGGACGTCAACTTCTCCGATGTACGCATGTCAGCCGGCGTATCAGGTATCTGGATGTCGCCTTTTGGTCTGCTGTCGGTCAGTGTCGCGCAGCCATTCAGAGACCGTCCGGGCGATAGAACCCAACGCTTCCAGTTCAATTTCGGCACTCAGTTCTGAGCGTGCTCGGTCTGGAATGAAAGGGCAGAGGGTTACATAATGGGGCGACGGGCGCCGAGCAGGCGCGGGGAGAGTCCGATTATATGGTGTGACTGCGACTGGTTGTCGATCCGCGTGGTTACCTGCTTTTGCCCGCAAGGTGCCGACCACTCCCCTGGCACGAAGCGGGCACCGTAGCGATAGCGGTCACATACCGCAGCCTGAAAAATTACCCTAAAACGCACTGGAGTACTGCATTGAGAATTCTTGATCGATTTTCCCTGGTCGTCCTTTTATCAACCTCAATGTCGTTTACCGCAGCGCATGCGGCCGACTACAAGATTGGAGTGGTTAACGCGCCGCGCGTACTGGAGGCAGCACCCCAGGCCGAGGTAGCGCGAGGCAAACTGGAAAAGGAGTTTGCCGCTCGCGATCAAAAGCTGGTTGGCGCGCAAAAGGAGTTGAAAGCGATCGAAGATCGCATGCAGAAAGATGGCGCAATCATGAGTGAGTCCGAGCGTGGTCGCGTTGAGCGCGACGTCATGGCCAAGCGTCGTGATCTCAAGCGCGACACCCAGGAATTCCAGGAGGACGTCAATTTCCGCCGTAACGAGGAAATGGCCATCATCCAGCAGCAGATCGGTGAAGCAATCGTCGCGCTGTCTAAAGAGCAGGGTTTCGACATCGTGCTGGGTACCGGTGTGGTATTCGCCAGCGAGAAGGTCGACATCACTGACCAGGTAATTACGCGATTGAAGAAGGGCGGGGCGGCCAAGTAAAGGTCGTCGGTGATGCGATAGACGTTCTGCGCGCCGCCGCCTCGGGCGGCGCCAAACCGGTGGGTGGCTGATGGGCGCGCGTGCGGCTGCCGGGCCAGCCACGCCGCGCCGGTGGGACAGTTGCGCATGAGTATTCGGATCAGCGAACTGGCCAAACGGCTCGGCGCTCGTCTTGAGAATGCATCGGTCGATTCCATGGTCGACGCGTTGGCCATGGCCGATGTGGCCGCACACAACGAGGTCGGCTTCATTCCCGGTGTGCGCGCACTGATTTCCGATGCCGCCGGCGCGGTCTTGGTGAGCGTGGCGCAGGGCCAGCGCAATGCGCTGGTGGTGGACAATGTGCTGCTGGCGTGCGCGCGCAGTAGTGAGTGGCTGCGCATCAGGCGCAACGGTGAGCCGCGCACGCGACGCGCGTCGGTGCTGGCGGAAAGTGCGCGTATTGCATCCGGCGCGTATCTTGGTGCGGGCGTCCATGTCGGTGATAACACCGTGATCGCGCACGGCGTAGTGCTGGGTGACGGCGTGACTATCGGCGCCCACTGCCGTATCGACACTGGCACAGTGGTGTGCGGCGAAGCGACGATCGGTAATCGGGTTTGCATCGGCGCCGCTAGTAGCGTCGGCAGCGAGGGCTTTGCATTTCTGCGTGATGGCCCGGCATGGTGCGCAATGCCTGCTTTTGGCAGTGTGAGCATTGCTGACGACGTGACGATCCGTGCCCATGTGGTTATTCACGCCGGCGTACTGGGTGACACCGTCATTGCACAGGGTTGCATACTCGACAGCCAAGTGTTGATCGGACATGATTCGAGGATCGGCCCCTACAGCGCGATCGCCGGTCAGACAGCCATCGCGGGCGCAGCCTGCGTCGGCCGTCATTGCCGCATCGGTGGCAAGGTTGGCGTCGGTGAGGGCGTCCAGATTGCCGACCGAGTGACGGTAACCGCGATGAGTATGGTGACGCGCTCGATCACGGATGTTGGCGCGCGTTATTCATCGGGCTGGCCTGCCGAGCCCAGCCGAACCTGGTGGCGGCGCGTGGCTGAATTCCGCCGCCCGCGTTAATGACACTAAGTGCGAGTCCTGATGACAATTAGACAAGATCCTGGTCCACGCGGGCCGTGGGGTGGTGCGTAGTGGGAGGCGCTATGGAAGATTTGGGCATTGCAAAAATTTTGCAGACGATGCCGCACCGATACCCGTTTCTTTTGATCGATCGCATCATTGAGTACACACCCTTCGAATCGATTAAGGCATTGAAGAATGTTTCAATCAATGAGCCTTTCTTCCTCGGACATTTTCCAGGACACCCGATCATGCCCGGTGTGCTGATCCTAGAGTCGATGGCCCAGGCTACCGGCATGCTGGCCTTCTATTCGAATCAGGCGCGCAGCGAAGAAGGCAACGTCTACTATCTGGTCGGGGTCGATAAGGCGCGATTCAAGCGTCCGGTGACGGCCGGCGATCAATTGATCTTGCGGGCGCAATTGCGCCGCCAGATCAAGGGTATCTACCGCTTCGACGCCACCGCAGAAGTGGATGGTATGGTGGTCGCCAGCGCGGAATTCATGACTACCGAGCGGGCCGCTGACCGTTGATCGATCCGAGCGCGAAAATCGACCCCGCCGCGATACTTGCCGCCGATGTTGAGGTCGGGCCGTGGACTTCAATTGGCGCCGGTGTAGAAATTGGCGCCGGCTCACGCATAGGTAGCCATACTGTCATTAAGGGACCGACCCGCATTGGTCGCGACAACAGCGTGTTCGCATTCTGTTCGCTGGGCGACGATCCGCAGGACAAGAAATTTTCGGGTAGCGGCGAATCTCGGCTTGAGATAGGCGATGGCAATACCATCCGGGAATACTGCAGCATCAATCGTGGCACGCCACAAGGGGGCGGCGTCACGCGGCTCGGCGACGACAACTGGCTCATGGCCTACTGTCACATTGCCCATGACTGCAAAGTCGGCAATCACACGGTGTTCGCTAACAACGCGACACTGGCGGGACATGTTGAGATCCAGGACTACGTTATCCTCGGTGGTTTCACTGGTGTCCATCAGTTCTGTCGAATGGGCGAGAGTAGTTTTTCGGCCATCGCGGCCGCCATCGTGCGCGATGTGCCGCCCTACGTCATCGTCAACGGTAACAGCGCGGAGCCGCGCAGCATCAACCGCGAAGGCTTGAAGCGCCGCGGCTTCAGTGTCGAATCGATCGCGGCACTCAAGCGCGCTTATCGTACGCTGTATCGGCAGGGCAACTCGCTGGAAGTCGCGCTCAAACTGCTCGAAACCGAGCGCGACGCTTTCCCCGAGGTCGCGCGGCTGCTGGATTTCGTGCGTTCCTCGGTGCGCGGCATCGTGCGCTGATCCGTCGTCGCCGCTGGCAGCGTGGTGAGCGTGTCCGTTCCCCATATCGCGATTGTTGCCGGTGAGGCCTCCGGTGACATCCTCGGTGCTGAGTTGATTCATGCGCTGCGCGCGCGGATCCCCGGCGTGCGATTCAGCGGCATGGCCGGGCCGGCCATGTTAGCCGCTGGCTGTGATGCACTGGCTAACATCGAGCAGCTTTCCGTGATGGGCTTGGTCGAAGTTCTGCGCGCCTATCCGCGCCTGCGCCGCCTGCGTACCGAGCTTGGCACGGTACTACTCGCGCAACGACCCGATGTATTCGTCGGTATCGACGTGCCGGACTTCAATCTTGGACTCGCGCGGCGTCTCAAGCAGGCCGGCGTTCCCACCGTGCATTACGTGTGTCCGCAGGCCTGGGCCTGGCGCCCTGGCCGCGCTCGTCGTTTAGGCACGGCGGTCGATCGCTTGCTAGCCTTGCTGCCCTTTGAACCTGCGTTCTTCACCGGGCACGGCGTGGACTGCCGCTTTGTCGGCCATCCGCTGGCCGACATCTTGCCCCTCGACCCCGATCGCGCCGTGGCCCGTGCCGCCCTTGGTATCGCACCGGGCCTGACCTTGGTGGCCGTCCTGCCAGGCAGTCGCGGCCAGGAGATTGACCGCCTGGGGCCGCCCTTTGCGCTTGGGGTGGCCGCACTACAGCGTGAGCGTGGCGCGCTCGCGGTGATCGCCTGCGCCGCCCACGCCAGCCAGGTCGAGCGCTTGCGTCGGGCCATTAGCACGGCCGCGCCAGGACTGGCGGTCGACTATTGCCATGGACAGGCACGCCAGCTGCTGAGCGCCGCCGACGTCGCGCTGGTGGCGTCCGGCACCGCCACCCTCGAAGCCCTGCTGTGCCGTGCGCCGATGGTGGTTGGGTACCGTCTGGCGCCGCTCTCCTACCATATAATTCGTCGCATGATTGCCATCCCGCGCATCGCTCTGCCGAACATCCTGGCCGCCGACTCGCTGGTGCCGGAACTGATCCAAGATGCACTCACGCCGCGCGCGATCTGCGATGCGCTAGCTGCTTGGCTGGACGATGCGCCGTGCCGTGAGCGTTACGTAGCGCGCGCCCGTGGGCTGCACGAAACCTTACGCGTCGGGGCGGCGGCACGCGCCGCCCAGGCGGTGTTCGAAATGTGTCGTGCGCCGTGACTAGCGCGGCTAGTCATGCACTGCGGCGGGTGGCAGGTGTCGACGAAGCCGGGCGTGGCCCATTGGCGGGGCCGGTGGTCGCCGCCGCAGTTATCCTCGGTCCGATCGTCATCGCTGGTCTTGGCGACTCCAAGCAGAAGAGCGCGCGCCAGCGCGAGCGCCTATTCGTGCTCATCGCGCGCGACGCGCTGGCGGTGGGCGTGGGGCGCGCCGAAGTCGAAGAGATAGACCGACTCAATATCTTCCAGGCCACGCTACTCGCCATGCAGCGCGCAGTCGCGGCGCTACCCATCGCACCGCACGAAGTCTTGATTGATGGCCTGCATTGTCCGACCTTGCCGTGGCCAGCCACAGCGGTAGTCGGTGGCGACGCCAGCGTGGCCGCCATCAGCGCGGCCTCAATCATCGCCAAGGTTACGCGCGATCGCATCATGCTTGAACTCGATCGCGACTATCCCGACTACGGTTTTGCGCAGCACAAGGGCTATCCGACTGCCGCCCACGTCGCGGCGCTGAAACGCTGTGGCGCGAGTAGTGTGCATCGCACCAGCTTCGCGCCGGTACGTCGTGTGCTGGCGGCGGAGGGCGGCGCGTGAATACGCCGCGTTTCATTCATCTGCACGTCCATAGCGAGTATTCCATCGTCGACGGTATTGTGCGTGTCGATGACCTTGCCGAGCGCTGTAAGGAATTGGGTATGCCGGCGGTGGCGTTGACCGACCAGAGCAATGTGTTCGCTCTGCCGAAGTTCTACCGCGCCGCGCAGGAGGCCGGTATTAAGCCGATCATCGGACTTGAGGTATGGGTGACGCCGGCGGCCGGCGTGGCAGAGCGTTTTCGCATGGTGCTGCTGTGCCAGAACCGCGACGGTTATCGAAATCTGAGTCAGTTGCTGACCATGGCCTATCGCTTTGGCCAGCATGGTGGCATCGCGGGTGTCGAGGAGAGCTGGCTGCATGCCGACGCGGTGCGCGGACTGTTGGCCTTGTCAGGCGGACCGAGCGGTGATCTGGGCCGTTTGTCCAACGAGAGCAAGCTCGAGCAGATCAAGCAGCGCATGGTTTATTGGCGTGGCTTATTTGGCGATCGCTACTACGTGGAAATCATGCGCACCGGACGCGAGCGCGAAGAGCGCTATACCGACGCCGTACTGGAATGCGCGGTGGCGACCGGCACACCGGTGGTGGCGACCAACGACGTGCGCTTTCTGCACGCGCAGGAGTTCGACGCCCACGAGGCGCGCGTGTGCATCCACCATGGCCGCACCATCGCCGACCCACGCCGCCCGCGCGACTACGCGCCCAGTCAGTATCTGAAAAGCGCAGACGAGATGTGCGAGCTGTTCGCCGATCTGCCCGACGCGCTGGCCAATTCAGTCAATATCGCTATCCGTTGCAATCTAGAACTCGAGTTCGGCACCTACCATCTGCCGGAATATCCGGTCGACGCGGGCATAAATGTCGACACCTTGATGTGTGAGAAAAGTGCGCTGGGTCTTGAGCGGCGCTTCGCGACCGGCGCCATCCGTGGATCACGCGACGACAGCGCGCGCCTTGAGACCTATCGGCAGCGCCTCGACAGCGAGACCGAAGTCATCATCAAGATGGGCTTTTCGGGCTATTTCCTCATCGTTGCCGACTTCATCGAATGGGCCAAACAGCACGAGATTCCAGTCGGGCCCGGGCGTGGTTCCGGCGCCGGCTCACTGGCGGCTTTTGCGCTCGGCATTACCGAACTCGACCCGCTCGAATACGATCTTCTGTTCGAGCGTTTCCTCAATCCCGAGCGCGTGTCGATGCCCGATTTCGACATCGACTTCTGCATGGACCGCCGCGATGAAGTCATAGAATACGTGGCCGCGCGCTACGGTCGTGACCAAGTGGCGCAGATCATCACCCACGGCACCATGGCGGCCAAAGCGGTGGTGCGCGACGTCGGTCGCGTGCTGGGCT
>JANLSI010000752.1:0-1800 GCA_031362345.1 Pseudomonadota bacterium | reverse complement strand
ATTCCCGTTGCCGACGAGCAGATTGCCGACGCGCCCTACTATCGCCCGGCCGAAGACAGCCCCGAGATGGTCTATCTGCGCGAGCGCACCGCCGCCATGGGTGGTTTCCTGCCGCAGCGTCGCGTGCGTGCCGAGCCGCTCGCGATCCCGGACATCAAGATTTTCGACGCGCTGCTGGAAGGTTCCGGTGAGCGCGAGATCTCGACCACCATGGCTTTTGTGCGGCTGTTGAATGCACTGGTGCGTGATAAGACGCTCGGGCAACGGGTGGTGCCGATCGTGCCCGACGAAGCGCGCACCTTCGGTATGGAGGGCATGTTCCGCCAACTCGGTATCTATTCGGCGGTCGGCCAGCTCTACGAGCCGGTCGATCACGATCAGGTGATGTATTACCGCGAGGACATCCGCGGCCAGATTCTCGAAGAAGGCATCACCGAAGCAGGCGGCATGTGTTCGTGGATCGCAGCCGCCACTGCTTACTCGAACCACGGCCTGCAGATGATTCCATTCTTCATCTACTACTCAATGTTCGGCTTCCAGCGTATCGGCGATCTGGCTTGGGCGGCGGGCGACATGCAAGCGCGCGGCTTCCTGCTCGGCGGCACCGCCGGGCGCACCACGCTGTCGGGCGAAGGTCTGCAACACCAGGACGGCCACAGTCATATCCTCGCTTCGACCATACCGAACTGCGTGAGCTATGACCCGACCTTTGGCTACGAACTCGCGGTCATCATCCATCACGGCATGAAGCGCATGTTCGAACGCCAGGAGAACGTCTTCTATTACATCACCGTGATGAACGAGGCCTATGCCCATCCGGCCATGCCGGTCGGTGTCGAAGAAGACATCGTGCGCGGCATGTATCTGTTCAAAGAAACTGCTGGCGCGCAGGTGCAACTGCTCGGCAGTGGCACCATCCTGCGCGAAGTACTGGCCGGGGCCGAGCTGTTGAAGGCTGACTTCGGCATCGAGTCGAATGTGTGGAGCGTGACCAGCTTCAACGAACTGCGTCGCGAAGGTCTGGAATGTTCGCGCTGGAATATGCTGCATCCGCTGGCGGCACCGCGTGTGCCCTTCATCACCCAGCAACTTGGCGCCCATCAAGGCCCGAGTGTGGCGGCCACCGATTACATCCGCGCCTATGCCGGCCAGATCCGCGAATACGTGCCGGGCCGCTATCGCGTGCTTGGCACCGACGGCTTTGGCCGCTCTGATTCGCGCAGCAAGTTGCGCCAGTACTTTGAAGTCAATCGCTACTATGTGGTGGTGGCAGCCTTGAAGGTGCTGGCGGACGACGGTGTGGTGCCGGCGCAGTGGGTCGCCGATGCGATCACGAAGTACGGTATCAATCCTGACAAACCCAACCCGATGAACCAGTAGGGCAGCGCCGTGAGCAGCCAAGTCGAAGTACGGGTGCCGGACATCGGCGATTTCGATCACGTCGATGTGATCGACATCCTGGTCAAGCCGGGTGATGTGATCAAGCCCGAAGATCCGCTCATCACGCTGGAGAGTGAGAAGGCGACCATGGACATTCCGGCGCCGGCCGGCGGCACGGTGCTCGCTATCAACGTCGCAGTGGGCGACCAGATCGGCGAAGGCGCCTTGATCCTGACCCTCATGCCGCTCGACGGTGGCGAGGCGGTGACACAAGTCGTGGCCGCTACGCCCGCACTTGCACCGGCTGCCGTCGCGCTTGCCGTCAAGCCCGCGCCGGCAGCCAGCGCCGAGCGTGGCCCCGTCACTAGCGGCGAGCAAACCAGCACGATAGAAATCCGCATTCCCGACATTGGCGATTTC
>JANLSI010000652.1:0-5176 GCA_031362345.1 Pseudomonadota bacterium | reverse complement strand
CACCACCGGCCGCGCCAGCACGGCGCGTTGCAGGAGGCACTTGGTGCCCGGCCCCGAGCGCGCGCCGTGCAGCGCATTGAACTCGGCCAGCACCTGGCCGTGTGCGGCACGCCCGACCAAGCGCGGTCAGTTGCTGACGCGAGTAGCCGGTCGTGTGCTCGACGCCGCGCTAGGCTAGAATCCAGACTTTACCCAAAGCTGATCGATAGGAGAACAGTATGAGTACAATCACCGTGTCCTCCAAGTATCAAATTGTCATCCCAGCCAAGATTCGGGAGGCCCTCGGCATCAAACCGGGAGAGAAACTGCATGCCATCGAATATCGAGGGCGGATTGAGCTTGTCCCCGTGCGAGCGACCAAGGCCGCGCGGGGGTCGCTGAAGGGAATTCACACTGATGTGCCACGCGATGCCGATCGCGTATGAACGTCGTCGATTCTTCAGCGTGGTTAGAGTACTTCGCTGACGGCCCGAACGCCGCAATATTCGCCAAGCCCATCGAGACCACCCGCTCGCTCCTCGTACCGTCGCTGTCACTATTCGAAGTATTCAAACGGGTGAGCCAGCAGCGAGACGAAGACCAAGCGCTCCGTGCCGTCGCGGTCATGGAACAAGGTAAAGTTGTCGACCTTGACCGAGCGACAGCGCTCGAAGCCGCACGTCTATCAATCCAGTACGGCATTGCGATGGCGGACAGCGTGATGCTCGCGACCGCGCTGCGACATCGCGCGACTCTTTGGACTCAAGATTCGGATTTCGACGGACTACCGGGGGCACGATATTGTGCCAAGCGATAATGAAGTGCGACTGGATCCTTCGGTCACGAGCGCTCGTTAATGCGATCTCTTATTAGTTCGTGGAACAAATTTATTGTCATCGATCAAATTTCGTATCGGATTGGCAACGCCAAGGAGATGGTGCTGAGTCGGCGCCAAGAAATTTTATTTTAGAGCACCAAGACAAGCTCTGAACTGGAAGCCCAAATCATGCCGCGAAGGGCATCACCGACAAGGATTTTGAACTCGCGCGTAAATTCGAGAAAGTCATTCAATGGAACTAGCCCTCCTTGATGACGGTGGATTGGAAGGCACCCCGGAGGATCCGCGTTTTAAATATCTAAAATACGACTAAGGCCGCGTCATGGTAGGTAACGGCGTGTGCGTCGGATTGGAAAAAGCGGAAGGAGCCTGGAACCGTTTGCGTTCGGCGCACACTATTCATTGCGTGGGCGTTCGCCTGCTGCCGCCTTACTAGTTGTGACGTCTTCAACACAGATCAGAGAAGAAGGTGCCGGGTTTATTTGTTGTCTCATTCGAATAAATAAACCTGAAACTGTTTCCCATCATGATTTACGGCGCAGTTTCACTAGAAGAACGAGACCCACAGTGAGGAGGCCCATCGTCCCCGGCAGGGGAACGGGGGATCGCCACACGCCCGGTAATGAGCTCGCGAGATCTTGAGTGGCTGAGCCGCAACTCAAGTTAGTACAACTAATGAGGTCTACCTGGTCTCCGGTGCTTCCTCCCGTGTCAATAAGGTGCGCTAGGATCGGAAAGCCTTTCGCACGGTCCCTGAGCGAGATTGACCAGCTTCTAATGTTGCCGGACCCGTCAACCTGAAACTGCAAAAATTTGGCTCTAAATAGCGAATTACTTTTGTCGAGCGTGCCGCGTCCATCGGAGAAAGAGAAATCGAGGACGAGCGAGGAAAGATCATTGAAAAATCCGGGCGCCAACGCATTTGCCAATGTAATGCTTCCAGTGACTTTCATAGACGCGTCATAGCTGCCAGACGGCGGTGTCTGATCGAAAAACGACGTGAAATTATTGCCTATATACGTATAAACGACACTTGCTCCCGCTTGTGCATTGAGCACCAGCAGCGCTACCGCGACGAGTAGTTTTTTATACATAATCATCCCCCAGTCTGTGTTCAGTCAAAGGCGAAACGGACGTTCGCATCAAAGTCAGGGCTTCAACGCGCGCGACGCACACCGCCGCACACAATGGCCAATTAGTGTGCGAAGTAAACACTGGCATGAAAGAGGGGGGGGCATGTCAAGCGAAAAAAACGGAAATATTCGACATGAGCATAGAAGGACCATCCGTCGGCTTCCGGGTGTACGAGTACACGGTCGGCTGCGAGCACGGGATCGGAGAGCGCGCGCTTATCTCCAGTCCGTAATCTGCTGGGGGTTGGTTGTGGAGTTGGTAGCTGCTTTGGAGGGTGATCTTCGCGTCGTTGGCGATGACTTCATGCTCACCTGGGTACTGGAGAAAAAGAACATCATTCAACCGGATTCTGGCCAGATTCTTGAGACTCACGCCGGTTTGTTCCGCCCCGGCGGATGGGAAATATAACCGCCCATTTCGGCGGGACCGAGCGTTGCTGTCGTTGAACTCGAACCCCGTTAGCAGGAACGACTGCAGTGAATTGCGGCCGTTTACCCCGCAGTTGCTCGGGCTGACAGTGAACTCGCCTCGCTGAGGACATTTCCTGCCGCGAAATATCGGCCCCTTGGACCAGCAGGTGCAAACTGCACCGCAAGTGCTGCACAATCACCGCCGGCCAGGCGCACTGGTGACTGACCGCGTTTAGCCGGGCAGACGCGCAGTAACGCGGATCTCAACCAGGCCGCCCGGGATCGCGAGCTCGGTGATGCCGATCGCCGTCCAGGCCGGATAGGGCTCGTGGATGTAGCGGTCCTTGACTGCCATGAAGGCGGCCAGATGGGCTTGCAGCCCGACGTGGAAGGTCGTCATCTCGGTGATGTCGGCGAAGCGCGCACCGCCGGCCTCCAGCACCTCGGCGAGATTGTCGAAGGCCTGAGTGAATTGCACAGTCGGATCGCTAGACACGCTGCCGTCTTGCGGATGAATGCCGATCATGCCAGAGCAGCGCAGATGCTTGCCGTCGATCACGGCCGGCGCGAAATGGTAGTTGTCGTAGAAACCTTGCTGCGACGGCGGAATGATACGTTTGCTGGATTTGCTCATGGTGGTGCCTCATTGATGGTTGCGAGGGAAGCATTGATTGTATGCACGCCCGTGGGGATCGCGTCATTCGAAACAACAGGTCCCCCAACCCCGCTATGCATGCGCGCCCCCGGCGCCTGCGCCGCCATGATCGCCGCCTCCGCGTCAAGCATCTGCTCCCACCGTAACTGCCATTCGGGCTCTGCCACCAGCATGCCGGCCAGATGCAGAAATGCCTTGTAGTGGCTCAACTCCGAACTGTGCAGGCTGCGGAAGAAATCCCCGAGTTCGGCATCCTCGGCACACCTCCCCAGCAATTCGAAGCGCTCGCAGGAGCGGGCCTCGATCAAGGCTGAGAGCAGCAGCCGATCAAGCAGCTCGCGCGCGCCTTCGCCACGCCGTACCAGGCCGTGCAGCGCGCTCGCATAGTGATTGCGATGCACGCGCGGCAAGCAGCCGCCACGCGCCGCGAGTAGACGGCTGACGGCCTGCAGGTGGATGGCCTCGTCACGCGCTACCGCCGCGAGAATGCTCACCCAGCCGTCTGGACATAGCGACCCCGGCCAGCGGTTAACGAGTTCGAGCGCATTAGAGGCGGCCTTGCGTTCGAGATGGGCGTGATCGCCGAGCAGGACCAGCGGCTCGCTAAGCACCTGGGCAACCCAAGCTTCGGGAGTACGAAAATGGAGTGGCAGGATATCGCTGCGCGAATGATCGGCGGTCAAGGTGGCAACCCGCTTGGCTGTGGCGTGGACTATTGGAACGGTGCGGCAGCTAACCCGCCGGGGGGCCAGAATACTTAGTCGCGCGCCCGGATGCAGCCCGTGCGGCGTCAGACTGCCGCAAACTGGCCCTGCTGCGCTCGATGCAGGCGCTCCCCCGCGATGTTGGAATTGTGCCCGACGTTTGTCTCAGCATATAAACAACGCCACACTAGAAGAGGATTCACTATGGATATGGCCACGCTAGAACAACGCATCACCCGTCTCGAAGACATCGAGGCGATCAAGAAACTGAAGGCTATCTACTGCGATATCTGCGACGACATGCACAATCCCGATCGCATCGGCGCGCTATTCGCCGACGACGGCATTTGGGAAAGCGCCGATTTCGGCAAGGCCGTGGGGCCGCAGGCGGTGCGCGAGCTGTTTCAGAATTTCCAGAAGATGTTCAGCTTCTCGCAGCACAACATCATGAACCCGATCATCGATGTGACCGGTAACCGCGCCACCGCCCAGTGGTACATCATGGGACCGTGGGATCAGACCGAAGCTGAGCGCAAAACCTGGATGACCTTGCGCTACAACGACGACTACATAAAAGTGGGCGGCGAGTGGAAGTACCAGCACCTGCGCGTGGCATTGCGCATGCTGGAAGATCGCTGACGGGCGACCGGGCTTCAGGCTTCGACCACCGCCCCGTAGCGCGCGAGGATGTCGATCAATTTCGGCACATCGGCAGCGGTCGGTGCGCCGGGCGCCACCTCGCTGTCTACGCTGGTGAACATCTGCGTCGATTTGCTGCCCTGGCCAGTGATTTCCTGCATGGTCGTGCCGTTCTCTTTAATCATGAAACCATGGGGCGTACCGGCGGGCAGATGGAACACGGTGCCGGGCAGGGCTTGCACGGTGCGCTCGACGAAGCTGAATTCGACCTCACCACTCAACACGAAGAAACATTCGTCCCAAGGATGGGAGTGCAGCGGCGGGCCGGAGCCGGCATTGCCTTTCTGCATGGTCACCTCATAGCCACCAGTGACGTCGGCCGATGCGAGCACGGTGACATCGACACCGACCACGCTGAGCGGCTTCGGATACGTGTTGGGGGTCAGCATATAAGCTGGGTTGGGCATGGCATCCTCCGAGGGTTTATTGGCGTTGGTTGAAAGTAGCGTTTGAAAATGGAGTCCTTACTGCCGCGCCGTCGTGCCGCCGTCGATGGGCAGGATGGCGCCGTTCACATAGCTTGCCTCATCGGAGGCCATGAACAAACAGCCGTAGGCCATTTCCATCGGCGTGCCGGCGCGCGCCATCGGCGTCAGATAATTCGCTTCGCGCTCATCGTCAAAGATGCCCATGACTTCGGCGATCATGGGCGTGTCGGTGTAGCCCGGGCACACGGCGTTGGAGCGCACGCCCTGACCGCCATAGGTATTGGCCATCGCGCGCACCATGTTGATCACGCCGCCCTTGGCCGAACAAT
>JANLSI010000640.1:0-2513 GCA_031362345.1 Pseudomonadota bacterium | reverse complement strand
GGTGTGGCCGCTCGCGATTGCGGCACTAGTGGCCCTGGGCATTGAAGTCGCGGCGCTGCTGCGCGCCGGCGATGCGCGCGCGACGCTGTGGTTGGCGATGCTGGTGGTGCCCGCTGTGCCACTCACGTCCGGGGTGCACGCGCGATTCATTTATCCGCGATTTTTCCTTGGGGGTGTAGTGTTCCTGCTCCTCGCTCTCGCCAGTCTCGCCGCACGCGGCTGGCGTGCGGGCGGTGCGCGGCGGCTATTGGTCTGTGGCGCGCTGGCGGTGATCACGCTCGGCAATCTGCAGGGTCTGACGCGACTGCTGCGTGACGGGCGCGGACAGCCGGCGGCGGCGGTGCGCTGGATGGCCGATCACAGTCACGGTCCGCGCATCGTGGTGGCGAGTGACCACGGGTTTCGCCACGGCATGACGCTCGATTTCTACAGCCGCCTGTTGCACGCCGGACAAAGCTTCGAGTTGCTGCTCGAACCACCCTGGCCGCCGGCGGGTCCAGAATGGATCCTGCGTCAGGACGCGGCGCGCGACTGGTTACCGGCGTCGGCCTTGCACGATGCCGAGGGCCGCAGCTATCAGCTCGAAGCGCGCTATCCCTACGCCGGTTTGTCCGGCTTCACCCTCGCGCTGTATCACCGCCGCGACGCGTCGGCGCCGCCGCTTTCGCGCTGAGTGGGTTCAGGGCCGCGCCGGCAATATCTCGAACAAGCGCGCCAGTGGCTGGCTATGTCCATCGCGCCTCACTAACTGCTCTGCCAGCAGACGCAGGCGCGGTGGAAACGGTGTCTGCACTTCGAGTAATTCGTGACGCAGGCCGGCGTTGGCCGCGCACTGCGGAAAGCACGGCGAGGCGACGGTCTGGGTTGGATCGTCGGCGCGCTGTACCAGCAGGTAACGGACGTAGGGCGCGCTTGCGAGCAGGTGATCGACGGTGCCGGCCATGAGTTGCTCGACCAACAGCAGTTTCTGCTCGTGTTGCGGCGTGAGTATGAAGTTGTCGGCGATCACGCTGCAGGTGGAATGAAAGCTTATGTAATGGCCATTGTCGTGTTCGGCCAGTACCACGCCGGGTGATCGCTCGCAGCGACGGCCCAGTTCGAGATATACACTGCGCAATAACTGATAACTGATGTCGCCGCCCAGCGCGCGTTGATCATCGAGCTGCGCGAGGCCCGGTGCCTGGGCGGCCAGCATGGTGCTGGCGAACAACATCAACCACGCCGGGCGCGTCTGCTGGCGCACGAAGTCGGCGTAGCACACGCAGGGCGCGAGCCACAGCGCGAAGGCGCCAAAATAGGCCAGCCGACTTTGAAACATCATGAGCGCGGCGCCGAACACAGCCATCACCGCGAAATGCAGGCCACCCGCCGAATAGTGCCGGCGCAGCCGCCAGCACAGCGCCCACAACAGCAGTGGTAGCAGCCAGATCACGGCCGAGTACTGCTCGCTCAGCCGCCCATAGGCACCACGCGCGATCAATTGCGGCAGGCTTACCGCTTCCTCGATGCGATCGAGCACCGTCAGTTGCGCGCCGAGAAAGCCCGCGCCCAGGCCGATCTGCGGGACCAGCGGCAGCAGGGCGAGCACGGCGAGGCCTGCGGCCAGCAGCCCATTGATGCGCGTCGGCCTGCGCCACACCATCCACAACACCGCAGCCGCCGAGCCGCATGCCACGTAGAGATGGAACCATGAGTGCAAGGTGTAGGAGAACATGCCGCGCCGGAAGGGTTCGGAGGGCAGCAGCATGAGCAGCGTCGTCGCGACCAGCGCTGCGGCGAAACACACAGCGCTGGCGCGCGGCAGTTCGCGCCGCCACCACAGCAGCGTCAGCGTCAGCACGACCGGCAGTTGCAAGATGAAATCACCATTGTGAAAGGCCGGTGCGAGGCCGAGCACCACGCCTAGCCATAGTGCGGCATGACCTGCCGTCAAATCATTGCACCAGCGTAGTCCGCCGTAGAGGGTCGCGAGTACGAAGATTTGTTCGACATAGTGGTGGTCGAGCATGCCGACGCGATGCAATTCGCGGGTCAGCGTAGCGAGCGCAAAGCACAGCGTGGCAATGCACTGCAGCGCGAAGCACAGCTTAAGTTCACGCGCGCAACCGATCACCAGTGCCGTGCTGAGGCCCACCGCTAGGGGTGCGATGAAATCGAGCACCGCAAGCGGCTGGCGGATCGGCAGCACCGCCAGCACGGCCTTCGCCAGCAGCGTGACCAGCATGTCGTAAGCCCACGGCCAGGTCACCCAGCTGCCTTCGGGGGCGTGGATGCGAGGATCGAATTGCAGCAGCCGCCAGGGCGCGGGCAGCGCCGCCAGCATGCGTCGGGCGTGGTAGAAGGAATCGTGATCGGCCGGGATGAACACGCCATCGATGAGCGCCGCCGACAATCCGTGCAGACTGAGCAGCGCAGCCAGGGCGCTGGCGAACAGCCACAGCATCCACATGTAGCGACGGGATAACGACGGCGCTGGCTGCGAAATCATGGCTGGTGCAACGGCATGGCTGGCG
>JANLSI010000629.1:0-2345 GCA_031362345.1 Pseudomonadota bacterium | reverse complement strand
ACCGGCTTGCGCACCTCGGCGTCATTGATTGGCTGCTGCCGTTCCGCACTTTCCGCTAGGCTAGCGCTCACCACCACCCGCGCAAGTTTCCGCCGATGCGACCACTGATCTTTCTGGCCAGCCTCGGTTTCGCGACCGTGACTTGGGCAAATGAGCCTGCCGATACCGTCTATCGCCACGGTCGCATCTATACCGTCGATGCTGATCAGCGCTGGGTCGACGCCGTCGCTATCAAGGGCGGACGCTTCGTCGCGGTCGGGCGTGATGTCGAAATCGTGCCCTTCATCGGTCCTGCCACACGGGTGGTGGACCTCGGCGGTCACATGGCGATGCCTGGCATTCACGACATGCATATCCATCCCATTGAGGGCGGCTTTGCGCAACTGGTCGAGTGCACGTTTCCCTTCGTCACACCGCTCGCCGATATCGTCGCGAAGATCCGCAGTTGTGCGCAGAGTAAGAAGAAAGGCGAGTGGATACGCGGCGGGCAATGGGCGGCAGAGACACTTGCGACGCCGCAACCGCCGACCCTCGCCCTGCTCGACGCGGCGGCACCCGACAACCCGGTGTTCCTGATCGATTCGACCTATCACAACGCCTGGGTCAATTCGCGCGGGTTAAAGGCACTCGGCATCGATGCATCCACACCAGACCCTCACGGCGGCGTGATTGTGCGCGATGCGCAGAGCAAACTTCCCACCGGCATCTTGTTCGACAATGCCGCCTACTTCGCCATGAAGCGTCTACCTAAGCGCAGTGACGCCGAGTATCAGGCCGCCGTTCGCTGGGCGGTGGCGACCCTCAACGCCTTGGGCGTCACGGCGATGAAGGATGCGCTGGCCGATGGCTATTCGGTGCGCGCCTATGCTGCGCTCGATCGCGCCGGCAAACTGGATATGCGCGTCGCTACCAGTCGCCCATGGCGGGCGACCTGGACCGAAAGCGATGAAGAAGAAGCGCACAATCGCAGCCACTGGCGTGACTGCCAAACGTCGCGTGTGCGTACCGGCTTTGCCAAAATATTTGTCGATGGCATTCCGCCGACGCGCACAGCGGTGATGTTGGAACCCTATCTGCCCGATGCCAAACATGGCGCTGTCTTCAAGGGTGAGTTACAGCACAGTCAAACGGATCTGAATGCCGCGCTCATCGAACTCGACAAGCTCGGCCTCACGGTCAAGATGCATGCTACCGGTGATGGTGGGGCGCGTGCCGCCCTCGATGCGATCGCGGCTGCGCGCAAAGCCAATGGTGATTCTGGTTTGCGCCACGAGGTCGCCCACGCCGAATTGATCGCGCCCAGCGATATTCCACGCTTCAAGGCGCTCGATGCGGTCGCCGAATTGTCGCCGATACTGTGGTATCCGTCGCCGCTGGTGGCGATGATGTCGCAGGTCATCGGCCGCGAGCGTGCCCATCGGTTCTGGCCGATCAAAACCATGCACGATGCGGGCGTGAACATGATCTATGGCTCTGACTGGCCCTCGGTCGTGCCTTCGCCGAGTCCATGGCCCGGCATCGAGGCGATGATCACGCGCAAGGATCCCTATGGCCAGGCCTCCGCTGCGCTCGCTCCCTAGCAAGCCATAAGCCTCGCCGACGCGCTCATCATCTTCACGCGCAATGGCGCACGCGCGATGCGCATGGAAAAAGACAGCGGCAGCATAGAAATCGGCAAATCGGCGGACATGATCGTGCTCGACCGCAATTTATTCGATATCGCGCCCGAGCAGATCAGCGACACACAGGTGTTGGAAACACTGTTCGAAGGACGGGTGGTGAGTTCGCTAGGCGTGCTTTAAAGCAGCGACACACAGTAAACCGCTTAATTACCTCAGAGAGCGATAACTACCCACAAAGGTGTACCCATTCGAAGTACGCCTCATCTCCCTGTTTGCGCGAATTGGCTAAGTCGCGTCCAGCCACCAAGTGCCGGTGTCCTGTTTGCTGACGAAAGTGCAGAACCATATCGACCCAATACGGAACACAGTGATTGCGACACTGATTGTGAGTGCGCTAAGGTCCGTCCCCGGTGTCCTTCGATTCTGTGGGCGGTCGTTGGAGAGCATTGAATCGTGCCGGGAGAATTGGACATTGCACAGTCGCCCATCAAAACCATGTGGCGACAACTACTGGACAAGGGGAGAAGAACATCATGGCTCACATCAGGAAATACGGCTTCGATTACAGTCGACGCGTTTTCATGGAAAAGACTGCGAAAGGAATAGGTACTGCCGGCGTACTTGGCTCACTGTGGCCGATCATGGCCGAATCCGGCGAGATCGGACGGGCTTATCCGGAAGAGCTTCTGAGTATCGAGGCTTACACCAAGGGCAAGATCAAGG
>JANLSI010000619.1:0-8729 GCA_031362345.1 Pseudomonadota bacterium | reverse complement strand
CCAGCCAGCGGTGCTGCCGGCCTCAATCGCAACACGTTTGCGCACACTCGGCGGCAATACGCTGTCGCGGTAACTCGCGTCCTGGCGGGCGAACGCCTCCACGCAGGGCATCGAGACCAAGCGCACGGCGTGACCTTCGCTCTGTAGTGCGATCACCACTTCTGCCGCCAATGCGAGTTCGGAGCCGGTAGCCATGACGAGGGCGCTCGGTGGGCACTCGCTATCGAGCAACACATAACCGCCCCGTACGATGGCGGCGAGCTGCGCCGCACTGCGCGGCTGCTGCGGCAGGTTCTGGCGACTCAGGGACAGGCAACTCGGGCCTTGCTCGCGCTCAATGGCGGCACGCCACGCGATCGCGGTCTCGGCGGCATCACAAGGACGCCAGACGTCGAGGTTGGGGATCAGGCGCAGACTGCTGACATGCTCGATGGGCTGATGGGTGGGGCCGTCTTCGCCGACGCCGATAGAATCGTGGGTGAATACATGCACCACGCGCAGGCCCATGAGGGCCGCCATGCGCACGCCATTGCGCGAGTAGTCGGAGAACACCAGGAAGGTGCCGCCGAAGGGAATCACGCCGCCATGCAGCGCCAAGCCGTTCATGATCGCCGCCATGGCGAATTCACGCACGCCGTAAGACAGGTAGTTGCCGTCTGGCCGGTCGCGCGAAAGCGTGCGACTTGAGGCGTGGAAGGTGTAGTTCGAGCCGGTCAGGTCGGCCGAGCCGCCGAGCAGTTCGGGCAACAGCTTGCCGAAGTGATCAAGTGCGCGCTCGGAGGACTTGCGGGTGGCTTCCGGTTGGGTGGTCGCGGCGAGGGCTGCGACGCTGGCGCTGGCGCCTGCCGCCCAGTCGGCCGGTAGACGGCCGCTGGTCACGCGCTCGAATTCCGCCGCCAGTTCGGGGTGCGCGAGGCGATAGGCCGCGTTGCGCCGTTGCCATGCCTGCTCGTGGGCGGCGCCGGCGGCGCGCGCGTTCCAGGCCGCATAGATGTGCTCCGGAATGACAAACGGCGCAGAGGGCCAGTCCAGCGCGATGCGGGTCGCGGCGACTTCGTCGGCGCCGAGCGCGGCACCATGGCAGCTCTCTTTGCCGGCCTTGTTCGGTGAACCGAAACCGATCACGGTCTTGCAGCAGATGAGGGTCGGGCGCGCGGTCTCGGCGCGGGCCTGTTCAAGCGCCGCTTTGACCGCTATTGCGTCATGACCATCGACCGCCGCTATCACCTGCCAACCATAGGCCGCGAAGCGCGCCGGCGTGTCATCGGTGAACCAGCCCGCCACTTCGCCGTCGATGGAGATGCCGTTGTCGTCGTAACACACGATGAGCTTGCCCAGACCCTGCGTGCCGGCCAGCGAGCAGGCTTCATGGGAGATGCCTTCCATGAGACAACCGTCGCCAACGAAAACATAAGTGTAATGATCGATCAGCGCATGACCGGGACGATTGAAGCGCGCCGCCAACTGGCGTTCGGCCAGGGCCATGCCGACGCCATTGGCGAGGCCTTGGCCGAGCGGCCCGGTGGTGGTCTCGACGCCGGGTGTCTGCCCCCGTTCGGGATGACCGGGCGTTTTAGAATGCAGCTGGCGGAAGCCCTTGAGGTCGTCGATAGTGAGTTCGTAGCCCGACAGATGCAGCAAGGAGTAGAGCAGCATCGAGCCGTGGCCGTTCGAGAGCACGAAGCGATCGCGATTGCACCAGGCGGGATTGGCCGGATTGTGCACGAGGAAATCGCGCCACAGCACTTCGGCGATATCGGCCATGCCCATCGGCGCGCCCGGGTGGCCGGAGTTGGCGGCCTGCACGGCATCCATGCTCAGGGCACGAATGGCATTGGCCAGTTCACGACGCGCCGATACGGCGGATGTCTCGCTCCGCTGGACGCGCGGTTCGTTCATGCTGATTCCCTCAAGACTCGTGCTCAGTGGGTGGTGTCGGCACACCGTGGATTGGCTGGGGCTAGCCGCGCACGCCAGGCGGATGCGAACCCGATGTGGCACCATGCACAGCGGACAAGACGGACGCGTGGCGCCCGCCTATGAGGCCCGAAAATGAATGCCGCATTTTAATGAGCCGGGCTCGATTGTGCCACCACGCCGCCCGTGATGCAGGTCGGCTTTGTTATGAGATCGGTCTAGCCTCGGGGATAATCGCCGACAATCGAAAAGAACCCCGGCGACCAGCGCACGCATCGCACCCATCGTCACCGTCGAACCTTAGGCATCATGACTCAATCCTCCACGCGTTCTGTTGGAATCAGCTTTGAATTCTTTCCGCCGCGCACGCCGGAAGGCGTGGCCAGGCTGGCGACGACGCGGCGCAAGCTCGCCGAACTCAGGCCTGAATTCTTTTCCGTGACCTTCGGCGCCGGTGGCAGTACCCGCGATCTGACCCTTGAAACCGTACTCGAACTGCGTGACGACACCCAGGTCGACAGTGCCCCCCATCTGTCGTGCATCGGTTTCGGTCTCAACGATATCCGCACTGTCCTGGCGCATTATCGCGACGCTGGCATCACGCGCCTGGTGGCTTTGCGTGGCGATATGCCGTCCGGTACCAGTGGCTTTGGCGAACTGCGCCATGCCAACGAACTGGTCGAGTTTATCCGTGAGGAAACTGGCCGACATTTCCACATCGAAGTGGCCGCCTATCCCGAGATCCACCCGCAAGCCAGTGGCGCGAGCGCCGATCTGGACAATTTTCAGCGTAAGGTCGCGGCCGGCGCGGATGGCGCCATCACTCAGTATTTCTACAATGCCGACGCCTATTTTCGTTTTGTCGAGGAAGCGCACAAGCGCGGCGTCCAGATCCCGATCGTGCCGGGCATCATGCCCATCACCAACTTTTCCAATCTGCGTCGCTTCTCGGAAATGTGCGGTGCCGAGCTGCCGCGCTGGATGGTGAAGAGCCTGCAGGACTTTGGTGACGATCACAGCGCCATCGCCGTTTTTGGTGTGGAGGTCGTGACGCGCCTGTGTGAACGCTTACTCGCTGGCGGCGCACCGGGGCTGCATTTCTACACCATGAATCAGCATGAGGCGGTGACCGCTATCTGCGCGAACCTCGCCATCCGCGGGCGCGTGAGCGCTTAGCTTATGATCGACGCATCACCACAGCGCGCCCTGCTGCTGCTGGTCGATGACGACGAGCTGATCGTCGATGCGCTGGGCTTCGTGCTGGCGGACGAATTCGAAATCCTGGCGGCACCGAGCCGCGCGCGCGCGCGCGAATTGCTGCGCAAGACCAAGCCGGCGCCGCAACTTGCGCTGATCGATCTCGGACTGCCACCCACTCCGCACACGCCCAGCGAGGGCTTCGCTCTGATCGGCGAATTGTTCGCCTTCAACCCGGCCATGAAGGTGCTGGTGCTGTCCGGCCAGGACGAGCGGCGCAACATCCAGCACGCGCTGACGCTCGGCGCGGTCGATTTCGTGCCCAAGCCTTGTGCGCCCGACCTGTTACGTGCGCGACTCAAACACCAGCTGCGCATGCTTGAGGCCGAGCAGCTCGATGCGCCGCCGGGCGCCGGTGAACTGCTGCTCGGCGCCAGCCCGGCCATGGCGACCTTGCGGGCCTTGATCGAGCAGTTCGCCGACACGCCTTTCCCGGTGCTGGTCGAGGGCGAGTCGGGCAGCGGCAAGGAGCTGGTCGCCCAGGCCCTGCATGCCGGGAGTGGGCGCCGCCATGGCCCGATGTTGACCATGAACTGCGCGGCCTTCAGCCCCGATCTGCTCGAAGCCCAGTTGTTCGGCCACGCGCGCGGCGCCTATACCGGCGCCGACAAGGCGCGCGCCGGCTTTTTCGAAGACGCCAGTAACGGCACCCTGTTTCTCGACGAAGCGGGTGAGATGCCGCTGGACCTGCAGGCCAAGTTCCTGCGCGTGCTCGAGAACGGCGAGTACTATCGCCTGGGCGAAACCGAGCCGCGTCGCTCCAATGCGCGCATCGTCGCGGCCACCAATCGAGAGCTGCGCGAACTGGCCCGCGCCGGCCAGTTCCGCCAGGACCTGTTCCACCGTCTGAGTGTGCTGACCATCAGCGTGCCGCCCTTGCGCAGCCGCGGTGAGGATTGGCGGCTATTGGTCGACGCTCTGCAACGCCAGTACGCCGCCAGCATCAAGCCGTTCACCCTCGCGCCCGAGGCCTGCGCACTGCTGGCGGCTTACCCCTTCCCAGGTAATGTGCGCGAGCTGCGCAACATCGTCATACGGCTTGGTGCGCGTTATCCCGGCCAGTGCGTGATGGCGGCCCAGCTTGGCCCCGAACTCGAACTCGACTACAAGACCGCGCCCAACAGCCAAGGGCGTGATGGGCCAGCGCTGGAAAGTCGCCTGCGTCAAGCGGGCTTCCGGCTCGATGACGAACTGGCCCGCCTGGAGCGTAACTACATCGAAGCGGCGCTGCGTCTGGGCGACGGTAATCTGAGTAAGGCGGCCCGTCTGCTGGGCGTCAATCGCACCACGCTCTACAGCCGGCTGGCGCGACTCGGCCTCGGTCCGCCGGCGGACGATTAGCGCGTGTACGAGCAGCATTTCGGACTGGCCAGGGCGCCGTTTCGTATCACCCCCGACCCGGAATTCTTCTTTCCTGGTGGCAACCGCGGCGCCGTGCTGCAGGCGCTGATCTACGCCATCGCCCGCGGCGAAGGCATCGTCAAAGTAGTGGGCGAGGTCGGCAGCGGCAAGACCATGCTGTGTCGTATGCTCGAACGCGAGTTACCGGCTGATTGCGAAATCGTCTACGTCGCCAATCCGCGCCTCTACCCCGACGTTGTGCTGCACGCCATCGCCACCGAACTCGGCCTGACGGTGGCGCTTGAGGATTCCAAGCTCAAGATCCTGCATGCGCTGCACGACTATCTGCTCGCCAAGCACGCCGCCGGACGCCGGGTGGTGATGTTCATCGAGGAAGCGCAGGCCATGCCGGTCGAGACGCTGGAAGAGATCCGTCTGCTGAGTAATCTTGAGACCACCCAGGCCAAGTTGTTGCAGATCGTGTTGTTCGGTCAGCCGGAACTCGACGACAAGCTTGCGCTGCACGAGATCCGCCAGCTGCGCGAGCGCATCACCCACGGTTTCGATCTGACGCCTCTGAAGCGCGCGCAGATCCGCGACTATTTGCAAGCGCGCTTGCGCGCCAGCGGCTATCGCGGCGACGGCTTATTTGCACCCGGCGCAATTCGCGCCATCGAAAGCGCATCGCTCGGGCTGCTGCGGCGAATCAACGTGCTGGCCGACAAAGCCTTGCTGGCGGCCTATGCCGGGCAGGCAAGCCAGGTCGAGCGTGACCACGTGCGGCGCGCGGTGGCGGACAGTGAATTCGGCGCCGCCGGTGGACGTCGCTGGCTGCCGGTGGCGATTGTGATGCTGCTGGTCTTAGGCGCTCTGGTCTGGACGCTCATGTTCGGTCGGGAATTTGTCCCGTGGACCCAGGACGCTGTGCCGGCGCTCGGCCTAGCCTCGGCCGGCGAGCCTAGGCTGTCTGCGCTGTCGGGCCTGCCTCCGCCGCCCGCGACCGCCCCCGTCGCCGGGCAGGCCCCGTATCCGCAGGTTTCGCCCCTCACCGGGCTGGTCGGGCTCGAACATCTGAGCCCACTGGGTCTGCCGCTGCCCGAGCGCGCGGCGCTGCTTGAAAAATGGGGCGCAAAGCGCGGACCTTAATCGAATAAGGCCTGATAGAGACCAGGATCCATTGAATATAGTTCTTTATTTATTAGATATTTATAGTAGATTTACAATGTGTTACCTTGGATATAGGCGATCCCGAATCGCAACCCCGAGCCTATGCACATGAAATTCAATGCGGTAGTCGTGGCGCTGCTGGCCTTGTTGGTGGCCGGCTGCGCCCAGATTCGGCCCTTGCCGGCAGCGCCTCCTGCCGGCCATTTGAGCGCCGCCCCGGCGCCGCCGACTAGCACCATCCCCGAGGTCGTGGGCCAGGTGCCCTTCGTGCCGACGCCGGATGCCACGCCGGCGCAGGAGCGCTACACGGTGGTGGTCAACGATGTGCCGGTGCGTGAACTCTTGTTCGCACTGGCGCGTGACGCCAAGCTCAACATTGACATCGGCGCTGGGATCACCGGTAACGTCACGCTGAATGCTATCGATCAGACCCTGCCCCAGATCCTCGAGCGTGTCGCCCGTCAGGTTTCGCTGCGTTACGAAGTCACGCGGGACACTATCGTCATCGCACCCGACGACGCCTATCTGCGCACCTACGAGGTCGGTTATGTGAATCTCTCACGCGATGTCGACACCACGGTCAATGTCGCGACGCGGGTCGCCACCACCGGCGACAGTGCGGTCGCAGGCGGCGGTGGTGGTGGCGGTCGCAGCAGCAGCGGCGGCGGCAGCGGTGAAAACAACTCCTCCTCTACGCGTCTCGAGACCCGCTCCTACAATCGTTTCTGGGACACGCTGCGTTCCAATATTCTTTCCATCCTCGAACAGGCCAACACCATCGGTGGCGATACGCAGGCCTCGGACAAGGTCATCGTCAATGCCGAGAGTGGCCTCATCACGGTGCGGGCCACCAGCCGTCAGCACAAGACCATAGAGGAATTCATCGATCGCGTATTGGTCAACGCTCGGCGTCAGGTCATGATCGAAGCCACCATCGTCGAGGTGTCTTTGAACGATCAGTATCAGGCCGGCGTCGACTGGAACCTGCTCTTGAATAAGACCGGCAGCGGCTTCAAGGTCGATCAAAATCTGCTCGGCAAGATCGCTGACGGCGCCATCGACAACGCGATCTCCTCTTTCACGCTCGGCTATACCAATCCCAATCTGGGCGACAATACGGTCACCGCGACGGTGCGTCTGCTGCACGAGTTCGGCGACACCCGCGTGCTGTCCAGTCCGCGTCTAATGGTTCTGAACAATCAGACTGCGGTACTGAAAGTGGTCGAAGAGCTGGTCTACTTCACCCTCACCGTCACCGACAAGGATTCGACTGCGACGTCCCAGGGCCGCACCCTGGTCGAGACCGACGTGCACTCGGTGCCGGTCGGCTTGGTGATGGCGGTCACGCCACAGGTCTCGGCCAATAGCGAAGTGACGCTGACCGTGCGCCCGACTATTTCGCAGAAGATAGGTGACGCCGTCGATCCTGGCCCGGGCTTGGTGACGGAATTGCGCGGTGGCTCAAGCAACATCACTAACCTTGTGCCGGTCATCCGCGTGCGCGAAATGGAATCGGTGCTGAAACTGATCGATGGCCAGATTGGGGTGCTCGGCGGACTTATGCAGGACGACATGCGTGGCGGTAGTCGTGACGTACCCGGTCTGTCGAGATTGCCGATACTGGGTGACATGTTCTTCCGCACCGAGGAAACCAATAAGCGCAAGACCGAACTGGTGGTGTTTCTGCGTCCGGTGGTGGTGCGCAGTCCGAATATCGATACCGACCTCAAGGACTACCGCAGCCTGCTCGGCAGTACTACACCGATCGCGACGCCCGTTGCCGCGCCTGCGGCGCCGTGAAGCTTGACCATGCCTTCTATCGCGACCACCGCGCATCTGCCGTCGCCGGCCACTGATGCGGTGATTATTCGCGAGGCGCGATCATGAGCCTGTTGATGGACGCTCTGCGCCGCGCCGAGGCCGACAAGAAAGCACAGGAAGAGCGTGCCGCGCGCGCCGCCGGCGGCGAAGCCTCAGCCAGTGGTAGCCCGGCCACACGCACCTCGTCCTACAGCAATGCCAAAGACGACACGGTGCAAATCGACGGGCGTGCCCTGCAAGCTGCAGCCGCGTCGATCCCGGATTTCGATCTGCGCATCGACGACAACCCCGGTCACAGTCTCGCCATGACCGGCCCTGAGGGTTTGAGTCTGGAGCCGCTGGGCACCCCTACCATTATCGGCAACGACACCGATTTTGGCGCGATAGATCGCGGTTCTGCCTACGACGTCGCCGAATTCGGCGGCAATTCGACCTTTGCCGGTCGTATCGAACGCCGCGAGCAAACAGCCACCCCGCCCGCTGCGCGCGGTCTCGAGAGTGAGCTCGACGATTACTTTGATCCGCCCTATTCGACGCCGCTACCGCGCGGCACGGCGCGCCCGGACGATGGCGCGCTTGAGCAAGTCGCGGCCCACACCGTGGCTGGCGCGCAGACGGTGTTTCGCGCCGGTGAACGACCGCGCTCCGGACGTCTGCTGACCCTCGCCGCCGCTATCACCATCTGTGCGGGACTCGGTATCGCCGGGCTGGGCGTGTATTACGCTGGACTCAATCCGATACCGCGCGCGGTGCCCTCGCCGGAAGTCGCGCGCGGGGTGGAGAAACCACCTCCCGTTGCGCCGTTGCGCGAACCTCAATCCGTTGCTCAGTGGGAACTCCCACCCATCGATACGCAACGCCCGGTGCCGGCCGCTGCCGCCTATAGCGAGCCCGCCACGGCGAATAGCCCCGCGCCGGTTGCGGACGTCGCGCCAGCCAAGGCCGTGTCGCGCGCAGCTGACCGCTCGCTTACCCGGCGTGCGCGCGCCATGGTGGCCAGCGCACCGCGCGCAGTGAGTGAAGAGATCAACGCCGGTGAAGTGCAGATCTCGCGCAGCCAGACACCGAATGCCATCAATGCCAGCCTGGCGAAGGCCTATGCCGCCTTTCAAAGCGGCGATCTCGATGCCGCAGCCCGACTCTATGGCGCAGCGCGGGTGGCCGATCCCGGCCGGCGCGACACCTTGCTGGGTCTCGCTGCGGTGGCGCTCAAGCGTGGCGACTTG
>JANLSI010000596.1:0-4096 GCA_031362345.1 Pseudomonadota bacterium | reverse complement strand
GATCGATTCCTCAATGGCGGGGATCCCTGCTGGTGTGCCCGGAATCTTGATGAATCGATCTTTGCGGGCGTGCCCATCAACGTTACCCTGCTGTTCTCGCGCGCGCAGTATCTTGCCGCTGCTGAGGCCTATCTGCGTGGTATCGAGCGTCGCTTCGCAGCCGGGCGCGATCTGCGGGTGGCCTCGGTTGCGTCGCTGTTTGTCAGTCGCTGGGACAAGGCGGTGAGTGACCGCGCGCCGGCCGAGCTACGCAACCGTCTGGGGATCGCAATCGGTCAGCGTACCTATCGCGCCTATCGCGAGTTACTGGCATCACCGCGTTGGCAGAAGCTCGCCACCGCTGGTGCATGTCCACAGCGCCTGCTTTGGGCTAGCACCGGTACCAAGGATCCGCAGGCACGCGATACCTTGTACATCGAAGCGCTTGCAGCGCCCGACACCATCAATACGCTGCCGGAGAAAACGCTGCGTGCGTTCGCTGACCACGGCGAACTGAGGGGCACGATGGACACCGACGGCGGCGATAGTGAAATCATGCTGGCACGGTTTGCGAAGATCGGAGTTGATATCGACGCGCTCGCGCTCCAGTTGCAGCGCGACGGCGCGCAGGCCTTCGTGAAATCCTGGCAAGGATTGCTGGCGCGGATCGCGGCAACGGACACGGTGTGAGTGCCTCAAGGCACGGAGCAGCGTCGATGCCACGCGGGCACAGCAGCAAGGAGCGTGACCATGTCCGACGAACTTGATCGATCCTGCATCGACACCCTGCGCTTCCTGTCGGTGGACGCCATACAAGAGGCGAATAGCGGGCACCCGGGTTTGCCGCTCGGCGCTGCGCCGATGGCCTACGCGCTGTGGACGCGGGTGCTCAAGCACCACCCGCGCAATCCGCTGTGGCCAGATCGTGACCGTTTCGTGCTCTCGGCTGGGCACGGCTCAATGCTGCTCTACAGCCTGTTGCACCTGACGGGCTATGACCTCTCGCTGGCCGAGCTCAAGCGCTTTCGTCAGTGGGGCAGCAAAGCGCCGGGACATCCCGAGCGCGGACCTACGCCGGGCGTGGAGATCACCACCGGGCCGCTCGGGCAGGGCTTTAGCAACGCGGTTGGTATGGCGATAGCAGAAGCGCAGCTGGCGGCGCGCTATAACCGCCCGGAATTCGCGGTGATCGACCATGCCACCTATGTGCTGGCCAGCGATGGTGACCTGATGGAGGGCGTCAGCGCCGAAGCCGCCTCGCTCGCGGGGCATCTGCGGCTCGGCAAACTGATCTGCCTGTATGACGATAACCGGGTCACGCTCGCCGCCGGTACGGACATGACATTTTCGGAAGATCGCGCGCGGCGCTTCGCAGCCTATGGCTGGCACACGGTGTCGCTTACGGACGGCAACGATCTCGTTGCGATCGATGCCGCGTTGCAGGCCGCGCGCGACGAAGCGGAGCGACCCTCGCTGATCCTGGTACGGACGCACATCGGCTACGGCTCACCCGGCAAGCATGACAGCTTCAAGGCGCACGGTTCGCCGCTGGGCGTCGATGAGGTGCGCCTGACCAAGCAGAACCTGGGCTGGCCCACCGCCCCGTCGTTCCTCATTCCTGGGCCGGCGTTGGCGCATTTCCGCACGGCGTTGGCGCGCGGTGCGCAGGTCGAAACAGCGTGGAAGGATCGCATGAGCGCCTATGCCCACGCGTTTCCGGCGCTCGCCCAGGAGCTGCAGCAGCGTCTGCGTGGCACGTTACCCAGCGGCTGGGACGCAGACATTCCGATATTTCCCGCCGACCCCAAAGGACTCGCGACGCGCGTCGCCTCGGGCAGGGTGATGAACACCATCGCGCCGCGGCTGCCGGCGCTGATCGGCGGCTCTGCAGATCTCGATCCGTCCACGCACACCGCGCTCGAGGGTCTCGGCGATTTTAATGCGCCGTCCGGCAGGGATGACGATCCCCAAGGCTCGGCCGGTGGTGGCTGGAGCTATGCCGGGCGCAACCTGCACTTCGGCGTGCGCGAGCATGCCATGGGCGCCATCGTTAACGGCCTTGCCGCGCACGGCGGGTTCATTGCCTTTGGCTCGACGTTTTTGATTTTCTCCGACTACATGCGCCCGCCGATCCGCTTGGCGGCACTGATGGGACTGCATCTCGTGCACGTCTTCACCCACGACAGCATCGCCGTCGGCGAGGACGGTCCCACCCATCAACCGGTGGAGCAGCTGGCCAATCTGCGTGCGATCCCCAACCTCATCGTGATCCGCCCCGGCGATGCTAATGAAACTGGGGTCGCCTGGCGCGTCGCACTGGAAGTGCGCGATCAACCCGTGGTGCTGGTATTAAGTCGACAGGAGCTGCCCACACTCGATCGCCGCCGCTATGCACCCGCCGACGGTCTGCGTCGCGGTGCCTATGTCCTGCTCGATGCACCCGACGCAAAGCCGGCGCTGATCTTGATCGCCAGCGGCTCGGAGCTCGGCTTGATCGTGGCTGCGGCAGAACGCCTGCAAGGCCAAGGTCTCGCCGTGCGTTGTGTCTCTATGCCGAGTTGGGAGTTGTTCGACGCCCTGTCGCAAATAGAGCGCGACGCTGTGCTGCCGCCGTCGGTGAGCGCGCGGCTCGCGGTAGAAGCGGGCGTCGCGCAGGGCTGGCATCGCTACGTCGGGGCTGCAGGGGATGTGCTCAGTGTGGAGCGCTTCGGCGCCTCTGCGTCATCGGAAAGACTGCTGCGCGAATACGGTTTCAGCGTGGAGGAAGTCTGCCGGCGCGCGCGGGTGTTGACGCCCTGAGGCTGCCTGCTTTCGCGCTTTGTCGGTGATCGAGCCGCAGCGTCCCGCTCATCTTCATAGTCAGACAATACGTTCCAAATTTCTGAACCTTGCGTGTGATACGGAACAGACGCAATGGGGGTTCGGTCTTTAGCTTGTTCGCGTACAGATAATCCGCCAGTTCCAAGACGCGTGCTTCCAGAGGCACGCCAGCAAAAATGCCCAACGGCATAGCTGATAAATCCCTGAAAGGTGACCAGGCTTTTGAGCGCGGTGTAGTGGTCGCGAGATTGGCTGTAGGGTTAATTTAACCGACGAGGTGAATGAATATGAATTACAGAGCAACAAAGGGCGTGGCGCTGGCTGCCCTCCTGACAACTGGTTCGGTGACAGGTGTGCTATCTGGACAGGCATGGGCAGACGACGCGACCGGCCGCATCGACCAACTGGAGGCGCGGGTGCTCAAATTGGAGGCTGCCTCGCACGAGCAGTCCGGCATGATGAAACACATGATGAAACATAGTCAGTCGATGCCGGAAAAGAACATGGGAAGTCCTATGGGAACGATGCCGCCGACTGCGCCACCGATGTCCCCGGCGGGTGCTACTCCGGCGCCAGGGATGGGGGGCCACATGTAGCAACGGGCGACGCCTACCCCGCTTTTGGTGGGTAAGTCCGCATCGACACATTCGTGAACGCAAGCTATCGCAGGCTTCGCCTCAGTCTAAAAAGCTTGCGAACGGAATTGGATCAGGCGGGCTATAGGGGAAGGTGTCATGACCTGCAAGATGAACCGCTGGCATCGCTACATCGCCGCGACAACGTTGGCACTGTGCGTTGGCACTGTATCGATTCCGCCGCCAGCGTTGGCAGAGACGATGGCATCCGGCCTTGGGCAGCATCCCACGCCTGACGCAGGTTCTCCGCAGAGCGTGGGACTGATGCGGGAACTCGCCCGCTTCAGATCGCGTGTCGCGCTGATCCAGGTAGCACTCAATCAAGACCAGCAAAGCGGCTCTGCGACGGTACTACCCGCCGGCGCAATGGCCGGTGCCGAGATGGGGATGGGCGCCGTCGGCGCCCCTCCTGCAATTGTCAGCAAAGATATGCCTAAGAGCGCAGGCTGTTGCGCGGGCATGATGGGGAAAATGGGCGGCGCGGCACCGGCTTCGACGACGATGCCGTCAGGCCTGCCTGGTTTTCCTGGCGCCTCGCACCTTTACCATGTGGGTGCGACCGGCTTCTTCCTCGACTCGCCCGACACAATCCAACTGAGCTTGGATCAGCAAGCTGCTCTCAATGCCATTAGAGAGCAGTCGATCGGAAACCAGGCGTCCGC
>JANLSI010000593.1:0-6757 GCA_031362345.1 Pseudomonadota bacterium | reverse complement strand
GGCCAATCGGCGTGAGCGTGAAGAACGACATACCGGCACTCACCGTGCCCGCCGCTACCGCGTCGCGCATGAGGCCCGCAACGACGACATTGGTGCTAGTGCCGATCAGCGTGCACAGGCCACCGAGGATGGCAGCATAGCTCAAGGGCAGTAGTAACAGCGACAAAGGGATCTGCAGGCGGCGGCCCCAGTCCGACACCGCCGGCAACATGGCGGCGACCAAGGGCGTGTTGTTCATGAAGGCCGAAATGCCAGCCACCGGCAGCATCATGCGCAATTGCGCGGCGGCCACACTACGGGGCCGGCCGAACCATTCCTGGGCCAAGGCCGACATCGCGCCGGTGTCGCGTAGGCCAGCCACTACCACATACAAAATGCCCACTGTCATCACGCCTTCGTTGGCAAAGCCGGCCAATGCCTCGCGCGGACTCAAGACACCGCCTACCAGCAGCACGGTGAGACCGGCCAACATCACCAGATCGGTGGCCAATTGGGTCAGCGCCAGACTGGCAAAAATAGCGACGATCACGGCCAGGGTCAGCCAGGCATGGATACTCAGCATGAGAAAAGGACCAAACGATGGAAGATGGGGGCGCCGGCCGGCTGCGGCGCTGGGCGGTGGCTGGAGAAGGTGCGAAGCCTACACCGTAGGGCATGGCTCGGCAATTCGATCCCAGGTCCTTGCCGGCGCGCGCGAATTAACTAATATGCCCGGGTCGCATGGGCTGGCCAGCGCCACAAATAAGACTGTTGCAACCACCGCCTCCGACGAGAGCCACGCATGCCGATCTGGTTGGAAATCCTGCTCAAACTGTCGCTGATTTTGGCGGCAGCTGAAATCTTCACCAATGCGCTCGAACACCTCGGCGAACACCTCGGCATCTCCGAGGGGGTGACCGGCTCTATCTTCGCCGCGATTGGCACGGCCATGCCGGAAAGCATGGTGCCGCTGGTGGCGGTGATGGCCGGCGGCGCCGACCGCGCCGTCAATATGCAAGTGGGCACGGGCGCGATCCTCGGCGCGCCGCTCATGTTGTCGACCCTGAGCTTGTCACTGATGGCCCTGTCGGTGATCCGCAAGCGCGGCGTCAGCGGCACGCTGCGGCCTGAACGGGTCGGCCTGCATCGCGATTTATCGTTTTTCCTGCTCGCCTTTGGCCTGGCCTGCGGCTCGCTCTACCTGCCGCCCACGGCCGCCCTGCTGCGCGTCACTGCTGCGATTACCTTGGTCGGCATGTATTTCATCTACGTGCTGTTGACCCTGCGTGCGTCTGCCCAACTGGTCGAAGACGGCCACGGCACGATCGCCCACTCGCCCTTGTTTCTGACCCGTCTCGGTCTGCCGTCCCATGCGCTGGTAACCGCTTTGCAAGGCGTAGTCGGGTTAGGCCTGTTGATCTATGGCGCGAAAATCTTCGTCAACGCGATCGAGCACGCCTCGACGCTGTTCGGCATTTCGCCGCTCCTGCTGGCGCTGCTGGTGGTCCCTATCGCGACCGAACTGCCGGAGCAGGTCAACAGCCTGTTCTGGATCCGTCGCGGTAAGGACACCCTGGCCTTTGGCAATATCACCGGCGCGATGGTATTCCAAGGCAGTCTGTTACCCGCCCTCGGGCTCACCATTACGCCGTGGGTGGCCAACGCTGAAATCCTGGGGGGCATCGTCGCGACCTATCTTGCCGGCCTGTGGATGTTCTTCATTGCGCGCCGCGCGCAGATCAAAGTCTGGCAGGTAGCGCTGAACGGCATCGCGTACATTGGCTATATCGCACTGATGATCAAATACTAGAAACGAAGGTAGCCGCAATGATTTTTGGCCGTGTCAAATCGCTCGACGCCATCCTCGCGACAGCCCACAAGAAATCCCTGCACCGCTCGCTCGGCGCCTTTCAACTCACCATGCTCGGCATTGGTGCGGTGATCGGCACCGGCATTTTCGTGCTGACAGCGGAAGCCGCGCAAAAGGCCGGGCCGGGCATGATGGCGAGCTTCGTCATCGCCGGCGTCGTGTGTGCGGTCGCCGCGCTGTGTTACGCCGAAATGGCGGCCATGGTGCCGGTCTCCGGCTCGGCCTACACCTATAGCTATGCGGTGATGGGTGAGCTGATTGCCTGGTTGGTCGGTTGGGCCCTGATTCTCGAATATGCAGTGGCGGCGGGCGCGGTGTCGGTCGGCTGGTCGGGCTATGTGGTGGGCTTGATAGAAAATGCCTTCCACCTCGATATCCCCAATGCGCTGGTACGCGGCCCCTACGACGGCGGCCTGGTCAATCTGCCGGCGATGGGTATCGCCGCCCTCGTGACCTGGCTGCTGGTCATCGGCACGCGCGAAAGTGCCGCAGTCAACGCCGTATTGGTGGCGGTCAAGGTGACTGCGCTGGCGGTATTCATTGCGCTCGCGGTGCCGGTCATTCACATGGCGAATTTCACACCCTTCGCGCCGCTTGGGTTTGCTGGCATTTCAGCCGCAGCCGCCTCGATTTTCTTCGCTTTTGTGGGTTTCGACGCAGTCTCAACGGCAGCCGAGGAAACCGAGAACCCCCAGCGCAACATGCCCATCGGCCTGATCGGATCGCTGGCCATCTGCACGGTCTTCTATCTGCTAGTTGCCGCCGGCGTCATCGGCAGCGTCGGCGCCCAGCCGCTCGCCGGTGTAGCCGGCGAAGCGCTCTCACCCGGCAGCCTCGAACTGGCGAAGCAATGCGCCACCATCAACGATGGCGCGGTCGTGTGTTCGAAAGAGGCGCTGGCATGGACACTGCGCGCCATCGGCTGGCCACAGATCGGTAATCTCATCGGTCTCGCCGCCGGCCTCGCCCTGCCCTCGGTGATCCTAATGATGATGTTCGGTCAGACCCGGATCTTCTTCGTCATGAGTCGCGATGGTTTATTGCCCGAGGTCTTCTCGCGCATCCACCCGCGCTTCCATACCCCCCATGTCATCACCATTCTGACCGGCATTTTCGTTGCACTGTTCGCCGCCTTCTTTCCGGTCGGCAAGCTGGCCGATATTTCCAACAGCGGCACCTTGTTCGCTTTCGCTGCGGTCTCGATAGCGGTGCTGGTGCTGCGCCGTACCGATCCCAAGCGCCACCGCCCCTTCCGCACGCCCGCCATCTCCATCACCGCCCCGCTCGCCATCAGCGGCTGCGTCTATCTGTTCTTCTCCCTCGGCTTCGAGACCAAGATGATGTTCTTAGTTTGGGCCGCGATAGGCTTGCTGGTCTACTTTATCTATAGCCGTCACAGCAGCTTCGTCGGTCGCGGCATCATCGATGTCCACGAGGATGACAGCGATGCGCCGCCGCAGCCGGTGCCGCCACTGCCGGGTGGCAAGGACACCCCAAGCGTCAGCGCGTAACCGGCTTGAATTTAATCCGGTGCGGCTTGTCGGCGTCGTCGCCCAGTCGCCGCCGGCGATCGGCTTCGTAATCAGCATAGTTACCGGGGAACCACTCGACATGGCTGTCGCCTTCGAAGGCCATGATGTGGGTCGCAATGCGATCGAGGAACCAGCGATCGTGGGAGATCACCACTGCGCAGCCCGGGAAGTTCAGCAGTGCTTCTTCCAGTGCGCGCAGAGTTTCAATATCGAGATCGTTGGTCGGTTCGTCGAGCAGCAACACATTGCCACCGGTCAGCAGCACTTTGGCCAGATGCACGCGGTTGCGCTCACCGCCCGACAGCTGGCCAATGTGTTTCTGCTGATCGCCGCCCTTGAAGTTGAAACGCCCACAATAGGAACGTGACTGTACTTCGTAATCTTCGATACGCAGGATGTCCTGCCCACCCGAGATCTCCTGCCACACGGTGTGCTTGTCATTGAGCGTGTCACGACTCTGGTCGACGTAGGCGAACTTGACCGTCTCCCCAACGCGGATTGATCCCGTATCGGGCTGCTCCTGGCCGGTCATCATCTTGAACAGCGTCGACTTACCCGCACCATTAGCCCCGATGATCCCGACGATACCGCCCGGCGGCAGACTGAAGCTGAAGTCTTCGAACAGCATGCGTTCGCCGAAGGATTTTTTCAGTTCGGCCGCTTCGATAACGATATCGCCTAGACGCGGTCCCGGTGGAATATAGATTTCATTGGTTTCGTTGCGGGCCTGAAATTCCTTGGATTGCAGATCTTCGAAACGCGCCAGACGGGCGCGGCTCTTGGCTTGGCGGCCCTTGGCATTGCTGCGCACCCACTCCAGTTCCGCTGAAATGGTCTTCTTGTGTGCGGCCTGCTCGCGCTCTTCCTGCTTGAGACGCGCGTCCTTCTGTTCCAGCCACGAGGAGTAATTGCCTTGCCATGGAATGCCATGGCCGCGATCGAGTTCGAGGATCCAGCCGGCGACATTATCGAGGAAGTAGCGATCGTGGGTCACCGCCACCACCGTGCCCGGATATTTTTCCAGGTAACGTTCCAACCACGCCACCGACTCAGCGTCGAGGTGGTTAGTCGGCTCGTCGAGCAGCAGCATTTCCGGTTCGGATAGCAGCAGACGACATAGCGCGACGCGCCGACGTTCGCCACCGGAGAGCGTGCTGACGTCAGCCTCCCAGGCTGGCAAACGCAGGGCGTCAGCCGCGATTTCGAGCTTGCGCTCGACTTCCCAGCCGCCGACGGCGTCGATGTTGTTCTGCAGTTCGCCCTGCTCTTCCAACAGCGCATTCATTTCGTCATCGCTCATGGGCTCGGCGAATTGCATGCTGACTTCGTTGAAGCGCTCGAGCAGCTTGATGGTCTCGCCCAAGCCCTCCTCGACGTTGCCGCGTACGCTCTTGTTCACATCGAGCTGGGGCTCCTGGGAGAGGTAGCCGATTTTCAAACCCTTGAGCGGTGTGGCTTCACCTTCGATCTCTTTGTCGATGCCGGCCATGATGCGCAACAGGGTGGACTTGCCCGAGCCGTTGAGGCCGAGCACACCGATCTTGGCACCCGGATAAAAGCTCAAAGAAATGTCGCGCAGGATATGGCGCTTGGGCGGCACGACCTTGCCAACCCGATGCATCTGGAATACGTACTGTGCCATGGCGTAAAGACTGCCTTTTGAGAATTTTGAAGTGAGGCGCGCTGCGTGATCGGAGATCGAATGTGCGAATGAATTCGCACCTACACCTGGACGGATTAAATCCTAGATATCTCCCGTAGGTGCGAATTTATTCGCACTCAAAACGACATCAATCTCGAATGCCGAGCGCGCGCGGCGCCCATGATAAAGGCTTTCCCGGCCTTGTCACCCTGCCCGCGACTCGGGATGAAACGAAGCAGGTGACGGACCGGCAATGGCCGGCCCGCCGCCCGAACGAGGTCTATTTCTGCGCGGTCTGTGCGGCCACGCCCTGACGGGCCATAGCACGTATGTAATGCATGAGGCCGTCGATTTCCTTGTCAGTAAAGTCCTTGAAGCGGGGCATGCCCAGCGGCACTCGCACGCCTTCCACCACCACCTGCTTGAAGGCTTCCCTGGCTTGGGCAAGCGGCGATTCGCGCAGGTCCGGCGCGTAACCACCCGACACTGCGCCACCGCCATGGCACAGGAAGCAGGAATGGGAATAAACCTCTTTGCCATAGTCCGCGAGCTGCACGTCTATCTTGAAGTCCGGCAGGTCGACCGGTTTGGCCTGCACCGGTGGTGGCGAAGCCGGCATGGGCAGCTTGCCGTCGACGGTGAAGGTCACCAGACGTCGAGGATGGACTTTGTACTTCCAGCCGTGCTGCGCGGCCAGTGAACCGGAGATCAAACCCGCACCACCCCAGCCGGTCAGCAGCGAGACGTACTGCTTGCCGGCGATGGCATAGGTGATCGGTGGCGCTGACACCCCCACCCCGACATTGACCGACCACAGCTTCTCGCCTGTGGCGGCATTGAACGCATTAAAAGTACCGTCGGCAAAACCCTCGAATACCAAGTTGCCCTTGGTGGTCATGGTGCCGGCATTCCATTGCGGCGGCGCTGGCTGCTTCCAGACTTGCTGCTGTTTGACCGGATCCCAGGCCTGCAGGAAAGCCGTGCCATAGTCGGCGGGCGTATCTTCGTCACCGAACTTCACGCCCGTCGAGGCGTAGAAGTGCGGCGACTTCCAGTTTGCGTGATCGATGCCTTTGTCGTTGAATACACCCGGCATCTCGATGGTCGGGATATAGACCAGACCGGTGTTGGGGTTGTAGGACATCGCATGCCAACTGTGGGCACCGAAGGGACTCGGCCACACGGTCGCTTCGCCATCCTCGTAACGTGCGCCCTTCACCTCTACCGGTCGGCCGGTCTTGATGTCGATGCGCTCGGCCCAGGTCACCTTGGCAATTTTCTCGGCCGACAACAGCTCGCCGTTGGCGCGATTGATGACGTAGAAGAAACCGTTCTTCGGTGCGTGCATCAAGGCCTTCACGGTCTGATTGCCGTATTTCAGATCGGCCAGCACGATGTCCATGTTGGAGTTGTAGTCCCAGGTCTCCCCCGGGTTGGTCTGGTAGTGCCACTTGTATTCGCCGCTGTCGGCATCGAGCGCGACTATCGAGCACAGAAACAGGTTGTCACCGCCGCCCGGGCTTCTGATCTTCTGATTCCACGGCGAACCATTGCCGGTGCCGATGTAGACGGTGTTGAATTCCGGGTCGTAGGTGAAACCGTTCCAGGCGTTACCACACCGCCGTGCTTCCACCATTCGCCAGTCCAGGTCTTGGCCGCCATTTCCATGGCTTTATTCTCGAAGCCATCGGCCGGATTGCCGGGCACGATCCAGAAACGCCAGGCCTGTTTGCC
>JANLSI010000570.1:0-5325 GCA_031362345.1 Pseudomonadota bacterium | reverse complement strand
GGTGTGGGGCGCACCCATCGATGTCGGCGTCTATGCCACCAATCTGCTCGGACTCGCGCTGTTCATGATGCTGCATGCCTGTCTGGGTGTGATGTGCTCGGCTTGCACTCGCCAACCCGTCGCCGCCGCAGTCCTGGCGCTGGTCGTCTCGCTGACGCTGTGGCTGGCAGAATTCGCGCAACGACTCGATCGTGACTCGCACTTGCTGGGTGGGATCTCGACGCTCGCGCGCATGCGTGGCTTCGCGCTCGGCGTATTGAATGTGGCCGACATCGTCTATTTCACCGGGCTGTCGCTGATCTGCGCGGTGATCGCGGTGTGGGCAGTGGAAGGTTCGCGGCGTTACGCATGACGACATTCACGCGACTGCGTTACGCGCTGGTGCCGGTAGTCTTGTTGACGGCCGTGATCATCGGCGTGCACACGCTCGATCATCACAATCTGATCGTCGACGTCTCGCGCGATGCGCGCAATTCACTCAACGCCAAGAGTGTGCGGGTGCTGGCCATGCTGCCGGCGCCCCTGGAGGCGGTCGCCCTGGTGCCCGACCAAGCGACGATACGCACGGCGGTGCGCGATTTCTACGCGCGCTATCAACGCGAAAAGTCCAATCTCACCCTGCGCTTCGTCGATCCGCGCCAGGATGACCAAGCACCCGAAGCGCGGCGCGGCCGACTGGGTGAAATCCTCCTGCAATATGGCGAGCGCTTCGAGCGCGTCGATGAGTTGAGCGAAAGCGCCACCACCAACGGCCTGGCGCGACTGGCGCGCGGCGACGAACACTATGTGGTGTTCCTCGCCAACAATGGTGAGCGGCGGGTTGCGCGCGAGGCCAATCACGATATCTCTTTGTTCGCCGCCGAACTTGAGCAACGTGGCTTGCGTTCGCGCGAGTACGCGCTCGGTGCCGCCCAGGATATCCCGGCCAACACCGCAGTGCTGGTGCTGGCCTCACCGAGCGTCGCCTATGTCGCGGCTGAAATCGAAGAAATAGAGCGCTATGTCGCACGCGGCGGCAATCTGTTGTGGCTGACCGAACCCGATGCCAAGCCGGCCCTGGCGCGCCTCGAACGCGCGCTTGGTTTCGAGCGCCTGCCCGGCACCATCGTCGATCCGGTCGGGCTGACCAAGTTCCACGATCCAGCCTATGCCGTGGCGCTTGAACAGGTCGAGCATCCACTGCTGGCAGGCTTCCATCAGACCCTAGTCTTTCCGCGCGCGACCGGCTTGTTGCCGAAACCGAATATCGACTGGCAAGCGCAGGTCCTTGCCCATACGGGCAGTAGCGCCTGGAACGAGACCGGCACCTTCGCTGGCAACGTCGGCTTTGACGCAGCCGATGAGGTACAGGGTGAAATGAAGCTCGCACTGGCGTTGACCAAGGCGCGCGCCGATGGCGGCGAACAACGCGTGGTGGTGATAGGCGATGGCGATTTCATCTCCAACAGCTACGTCGGCAATCTTGGCAATCTGGAGTTCGGCCGACGCGTGATCGAATGGCTGGCGAGCGGCGACGCCTTGATCGATATCGCGCTGCCACGCGTGCCGGACGCGACACTCGATCTCGCGCTCTGGCAACGCGTGACGATATTCCTGTTTTTCGGCGTTGGTCTGCCGCTCGCGCTCGGCATCAATGGCGTGGTGTTGTGGTGGCGGCGGCGTCATGCCTGAACTGCCGGAAGTCGAAACCACGCGCCGTGGGGTGTTGCCCGTGCTGGGCGGCCGACGCGTGACGGCCGTGCATGTTCACGACCGTCGTCTGCGGCAACCGGTGACCGCCGGGCTGGCCGGCATCCTGGTCGGCCAGCGTCTGTGCGCGGTCCTGCGACGTGCCAAATACCTGCTGTTCTGTTTCGAACGCGGCACCTTGCTCGTGCATCTTGGTATGTCCGGCAGTTTGCGCGTGGTGCCACGCAGCGCGCCGCGATTGCCGCACGACCATGTCGAAATCGAATTCGGCGCCGCACGGGTATTGCGATTGCGTGACCCACGGCGTTTTGGTCTGGTGTTGTGGACGGTCGACGATCCGGCGGGTCACACACTGCTCAGCAAACTCGGACCCGAGCCTTTCGATGACGCGTTCAGCGGCCAATACCTGTTTGAGCGCTCGCGCGGCCGTACGCTGGCGGTGAAGAACTTCGTGATGGATGCCCACATCGTCGTTGGGGTCGGCAATATCTACGCGAGTGAAGCCTTGTTTCGCGCCGCCATCCATCCAGCGCGCGCCGCCGGGCGCGTGAGTCGCGCGCGCTACGATGCCCTGGCCGTGCAAGCGGTTGCGGTATTGCGTGAAGCCATCCAAGCCGGTGGCACGACCTTACGGGATTTCATGCGCAACGATGGCGAGCCGGGCTATTTCAGTCACAACCTGAAGGTCTATGGTCGCGTGGGCGAAGCCTGCGTGGTGTGTGACCGGGCCATCACGATGAAGGTCATCGGCCAGCGCTCAAGTTTTTTCTGTGGTACGTGTCAGCGCTGAGGGCGCCCTGTGGGTCCGACTTCAGTCGGACATTTAAGAACGCGCCACCGTTATACGCACTCGAACGAATGTCCGACTGAAGTCGGACCCACACAGGATCGTCATTTCACCGCCGGCGTCCACGCCTCGGCGCGCCCTTCGCCGCGCGGATCGCTGGCTGCCTTGACTACGCCGCTGACGCGGTCCCAGGTGATCGCATGCATGTTGCCGTAGCGGCGCTTCGATTCATTGAGTTTGTGGCCCTTGGCAATCAACGCCGCCTGGGTCGGGGCGTCGAGACCACCGGCTTCGTACTCCACCTGGTCGGGCATGTATTGGTGGTGATAGCGCGGTGCGCTCACCATTTGGTCCGGGGTGCCACCGTGAGCAAATTCGAGTACGCCCAGCAGCACCATGGAAATGATGCGGCTGCCACCCGGTGTGCCGAGGATGCCGATGCGGTCGGGACCTTCGAGAAAGGTCGGCGTCATGCTCGACAGCGGGCGCTTAGCTGGCGCAATGGCATTGGCCGAGCCGCCCACCAGGCCGTAGGCGTTAGGGGTCAACGGACTGGTCGCGAAGTCGTCCATTTCGTTGTTGAGCAAGACACCGGTACCGGCCGGTACGCTGGCCGCACCAAAGGGATAATTGATGCTGAGAGTGGCGGCAACGCGATTGCCAGCGCTGTCCATCACCGAGAGATGGGTGGTGTGATGATTGGGATTGTCGGTCGTGATTGGCGGCAGGCTCGCGCTCGGTGTGGCATGGGCGAGGTCTATCTTGCCGGCAAGTTCGGTGGCGTAGGTCTTGTCTATCAAGTGCGCTACCGGCATATCGACGAAGTCAGGATCGCCGAGATAGTCGGCACGGTCGCGGTAACTCAAGCGCATGGCCTCGATCACGACGTGCATGCGGTCGACCTTATTCAAATCTTCGAGCTTGAAATGCTCAAGGATGTTCAACGCTTCCAGCATCACCACACCGCCCGATGACGGCGGCGAGGCCGACACTACGCGGATGTCGTGATAGCGCCCGACCAGCGGCGCGCGCTCCTTAACGCGATAGCCCGCGAGATCGTCCTTGCTCCAGATGCCGCCGTCAGCGCGCACGCCGGCGACCAGTCGCGCAGCGAGGTCGCCGACGTAGAAACCGTCGTTGCCGTGCTCGGCAATGGCGCGCAGGGTGCGGGCGAGATCGGCTTGGGTCAAGACGGTGCCGAGCGCGGGGGATTTACCGTCGCGCAGGAAGATCTGCGCAGCGTCGGCGTGCTGCTTGAACGCCGAAACGCGGAAGCCCGCCATGATGGCGTAGTGCTCACTGACCGCGAAGCCCTGCTCGGCAAGTGCAATGGCCGGTGCGAGATCCTGCGCGAGCGGCAGGCGCGCGTAGTGCTTGGAGAGATAGACCAGTCCGGCCGGCAGACCGGGTATACCGGCGGCGAGTGCGCCGTTCAGCGAACGCTCGGGCGCGACCTTGCCTTGCGCGTCGAGGAACATGGCCGGGGTCGCGGCGGCGGGTGCGGTCTCACGCGCGTCGATCATGCCGTCATGACCGGTGTTGGCATCATGTACGAGAATAAAACCGCCGCCGCCGATACCGGAGCTATAGGGCTCGACCACCGCTAACGCGGCCGCCACGGCGATGGCGGCATCGAAGGCATTGCCGCCGGCGTCGAGCACGGTGTGTCCGGCGGCTGTGGCGAGCGCGTGGGCGCTGGCAATGGCGTCCTGGGCGGGGACGGTGGCGCGCGCTGACGCGCCGAGCGGCGCAGTTACGCACAGGCAGATCAACAGCGATCGAGTGAGGCGTGTCATGGGTACTTCTCCTCGTCCCGCGCGGCGGCGCTCAGGACGTTGAATTTGGCAAGCAGCGCACGGCGATCTTCGGGGTGGTCCGGGTCTTGCGGAATGCAATCGACCGGACAGACGACGACACACTGGGGGGTATCGAAATGCCCGACGCACTCGGTACAGCGCGCGGGATCGATTTCATAGTGCAGGGCGCCGTCGTAGATGGCGCCATTCGGGCACTCGGGCTCGCACACGTCACAGTTAATACATTGCTCGGTGATTCGCAGGGCCATGATCTGGCCTCCGGCGCACTCAGAGCGGCGGCGCCACAGTGCGGCGGTTACTGACGCGCTCCAGCAAAACCTGCTTGATGTGGGGATGGACGAAATCACTGATGTCGCCGCCCAGGGCCGCGATCTCGCGCACCAGGGAGGACGAGATATAGGTGAATTTCTCTGAGGTCGGCAGGAAGACCGTGTCGGCCTCGGGCATGAGTTTGCGATTCATGCCGGCGAGCTGAAATTCGTATTCGAAGTCGGTGACCGCGCGCAGGCCACGCAGAATCAGGGAGGCGTGATGGGTGCGTGCGAAGTCGACCATGAGTCCATCGAAACGCATGACCTCGACGTTGTTTAAATGGCTGAGGATCTCGGCGGCGAGCTCAACGCGCTCGTCGACCGAGAACACGGTGTTCTTGGCCGTACTGCCGGCGACGGCGACGATCAGACGATCGAACAGCGGCGCGGCGCGGCCGACAATGTCGGTATGCCCGTGCGTAATCGGATCGAATGTGCCGGGATAAATGACGGTGATGCCCAATGCTGTTCCCCGAGTTCTGCGGTGGTCGGGAATGATCACGATTCCGGCGCAGTTAGTCTAGCCCGCATTTCTTGCGCCCTTTCGTGTTGGCACCCTGGCGACAAAACGGTGGGGGAAAGGCGCGTTTCAGGGGCTGACGCAGCAGCCTATAGCGCACCTGTCGGGTCTTGCCTTCGCGATGGGGAGTGAGTAAGCCGAGGTCGAACACCGCCTCACGTTCGCATTCGACATAGACCAGCGCGTGCGGCGCGAGCCAGC
>JANLSI010000531.1:0-2948 GCA_031362345.1 Pseudomonadota bacterium | reverse complement strand
TCGCGGGCGGCGGGAATACAGCCTGCGTATTCCCGTGCCCTTAACGAGGTGGCTTAGCTGGGAATGCTCAGCCGCTCAATTTCTTGACTGCCGCCAAGGTCACCTCGGGCTCTGGTCGGGTGGTGTAGTCCGGGTCGACGTCTACCGCACGCACGAACCCTTGGCGGTCGATGACGATGCGCCCCGGCATCGGCAGGGTCCAGGAATCATCGCCGCCGAACAGTGGCAGATCGATACCGAAGCCGCTGTAGATCGCTTGCAATTCGGCCGGCAGCGTAAAACGCAAGCCGAGCTGTGCAGCATAGTCATTGCGCGGATCGCTGAGGATGTCAAAGCCGAGATTGTTTTTCTCGACTAGGCTCAAGCCGTGTTCGGGCTTCTGTGGTGACAAGGCGACGAGGGTCGCACCGAGATCACGCAGGGGTGCAACGATGCTTTGCAGAGCATACAGCTCCGCTACGCAGTAGGGTCACCAATGACCGCGGAAGACGCTCAGTACCACGGCGCCGCGGCTGAGCAAGTCGCGTGACGACACCGTCGCGCCGCGCATATTGGTCAATTCGAAAGCGGGCAGCGGGCTGCCGATCTTGATGACCTTGTCCAGAATGCCTGAGGTGCGCAGATCGGCTGTCGCTTTCTGCATCACCGCCAGCTTGTCGGCAGGAATCCTCTTCACTCCACCGCTGCGGATCTCGTCTAGCTTTTCACTCAAGCTCATGATGGCTCCCGAATAATCACGGCTGGCAGCAGCCGTTTCCAGCGGCTAGCCTAACCGCATTGGCCGGATTTTGCGCGCTCTGTGGAGTGTGGCGCGGGCGCGTCAATGACGCAGCGGATTCGCATCGCCGCTCAACGTTCAGCGCAGTTTGAGATGCCCCACGCCGCTCGCCAGTACGCGCTGACTCAGATCGCTAACTTGGTCTCGTGATCCTCCATGATCATGAAGCGGATCGACGACTTTTCGAACAGCTGTTCCTCGTCGGCGCCGATGATTGCTGCGGTCTGCGGATCGGACAGATAGGCCATGCCCTGTTTGAAATCGGCCTCGTCGTCGAACCAGATCTCGGTCAGCACATCGTAGGGCGGCTCGGCATCGGCGCTGTAAATGTCATTGCCGTAGGGGCGGATGAAGCGGCGCACATAGCGCTTGAGGTTCGGCACCTTGCTGGCACCAAGGGGTGCATGTCTTGTTTCGTAGTAGTCGATGAAGTCCGCCATGCTCATGCCGCGTTTGCGTTTGATCATGACCATTACCTTGAACATAGTCGCGTTCCCCTTTTGTTTGGTCGCGTTGTCGATGATAGCCGGCAGGCGGCCTAGCCACCCACCCTCAACGGTTGAATCAGGGCCGCGCTCGCCGCCGCTCGCGCCACACTTTGACGATGCTGCCGACATTGGACTGCGGCGCCTTGAGCACGCAGCTGATGGCGATCTCTTCAAGCGCTGCGGCCAGCGCGAGTATGGCAGCGGCCCGCAGCGGCCAGCGCGGACCGCCCCACAATACCAGCAGCAGGGCTACCGCAGTGGCGCCGACGGCGGCCTTCACCAGTACCGTGTGATAGCTGGTGAAACGCCCGAACTTGAAATAACCGAACGCGCCCGGCAGCACGAAACTCGCAATGATGGCGGTGAAGGTCGGCCATTCTTGCGCCACCAACCGTGGCCACAGCAGGCCGACACCCATGGTGATCGCGCAGTAGGCGGCGCCGTCGGCCCAGGAATCCAGGCGCGCGCCGAAACGCGTCGTGCCGCCACTCAGGCGCGCTGCCGTGCCGTCGAGGAAGTCGCTCAAAAACGACGCCGCGAGCATCCACAGAAAGGCCTCGCGCCAACCGGCCATGGCCAGCATCACCAGCATGGGCACGGCTATCACCAGACGGAACGCAGTCAGGCCGTTGGCCAGTGTCCAGCGCCGATGGTGGTTGCGGGTCGCGCCACTCATAGCGTGAACCACGCTTGCAGCGGGGCATGATCCGATAGTGTCGGCCACGGCGGGCCGCTCAGGCGTGTCGCGGCACGCGGTTCCATGCCACGGCAATAGATACGGTCCATAGGAAACAGCGGCGCCCAGGATGGAAAGCTGCGCGCCCGGCGGCCGTGCAGTTCGCGGAACACTTCGCGTAGGCCCAGCGCGCTATTGAACTCGCGCTCAGCGCGTCCCCACCAGTCATTGAAATCACCGGCCACGATCAAGGCTTCGTGGTGCGGAATACGGGCTTCGATGTGTTCGCACAGGCGCTGGATCTGTGGCCGCCGTTCGACCGCGATGAAACCGAAGTGGATGCACACCAGATGCACACGCGCGGCCGATTGCGGTACTTCGATGCGGCCATGCAGCAGACTGCGACTGGCGGCGAATGGGTAGGGCGAGACGTCGATGTTCTGCCATTCAAGCAGCGGGTATTTGCTCAGGATGGCGTTGCCATGATGGCCGTGGTCATAGTGCGCGTTCTGGCCGTAAGCGCAGTGCTCCCAGCGCGTGTCGGCGATGAATTCGAATTGCGATCCCGGCGGCCATTCACTGACGCGCTCGGCGTGGCGACGGTGCTCGCCCAGGGCTTCTTGCAGAAATACGACATCGGCGTCACTGGCAGCCAATGCATCGCGCATGCGCGGCAACACGAAGGCACGACGGCCATCGCCGCTGAAGCCCTTGTGCATGTTGTAGGTCAGGACACTGAGTTCGCCCATGACATGACTATGGACCGATTCGTCTCTACCGTCGCCCACGTAGGCGCAGACCACGGCGTAGCGGCCAGAGCTCGCGCGGATTTACAAGAAGCGCATCAAGATGCGGCGGCTGTGGCTATCCAGTTTGCTTTGATCGACGACTTCGAATTGCAGGCCATGACTATCACTGATCATGAGACGCCCGTGGTCGAGGCGGCGGATATCTTCCTCGGCCTTGAGCACGAAATCGGTCTGGCCGCGATCGGTGCGCACCGTCC
>JANLSI010000526.1:0-4337 GCA_031362345.1 Pseudomonadota bacterium | reverse complement strand
ATACTCACCGCCCAGCCGCAGCGATCGCTGATGCGCTTGACCAGCATCAAGCCGATACCGTGACCGCTGCCGCGCAGCTGGGAGACGCGGAAATAAGGCGTGAACACCCTGCCTAGGTTTTCCTTGCTCATGCCAATGCCGCTGTCGCGGATGGTCACGCGATCGCTATCAACGGTGATGATGATAGTGCCGGCATCGGTATAGGCACACGCGTTGCGCAGTAAATTGCCAAGCACGATGGCGAGCAGACGCGGCGCGGCGTCGATGTCCAGGGCGACCGTCTCGTCGAGACGGAATTCGAGTTGCTTGGCCTCGTAGATCATGCGGCAGCGGGCGAGCTCGTTGCGCAAGACTTGATTGACACTGATCGACTCGGTGGCGAGCACGCCCTCGTGTTCACGCGCCAGCAGCAACAGCGCCTCGGTCAGTTCGACCATGTCCTGACTAGCAGCGCGGATTTTCTCAACCATGCCGCGCACGCCATCTTCGAGCGGACGGCCGAGCAGATTATCGGCCGCCATGCGGATGACGGTCAGCGGGCTGCGCAGTTCGTGACTGGCCTCGCGGGTGAAATTCCGCTCGCGTTCGATCAATTGATCGACGCGTCCCATGAGATGCAGCAGCGCGTGGGACAGGTGTTCGATTTCGGCATCGGCGCCGCTGGCCGGGTTGCCCGTCTCGAAAGCCGCCAGATCCGGTGTCTCGACATTGATGTTCTGCACCAGGCGCGCCAGACGTACCACCGGCGACACCGCCTTGCGCGCGAGCCCGAAGGCAAACCAGGCCGAGGAGTACAGCACCACCAGCATCAAGGCCAGCGGCGCGATACCGAAATAGGTCGCGAGCTGCTGGATATTGTTGGCGTCGAAGACCAGAAAAAGGCGCTTGCCCTCCACTTCGCTGACATGCACCACAGCCGCGCCGACCACAGTCTTCAAATCGTGCATACCGAGGGCGAGGTTGCTGAACTCGGCCGGGATCTCGGCGGCGTCTTTGTCGAATAGATAGCCAATCAGGGAATTGGTATTGGGCGCCGGCGTGTCATCGGTGATGGCATAACGCGACCAGAAGTAATCGGCTTCGTGTTCGAGCGCCGAGACGATCAGCATCTCGCGGATGGCGAATTCCGCCAGATAAACACCGGCCACCGCAGTCGCGCTGATCAGGGCTATTTGGAGCAGAAAGGCCCGCCATAGGCGGGCATTGAGCCTGATCCGACGTTCAAGCATCGAGCGCCAGGCGGAAACCCGCGCTGTGCAAGGTATGGATCAAGGGCCGCTCGAAGGGTTTGTCGACGACCTTGCGCAGGTTGTACATGTGACTGCGCAGTGCGTCGCTATCGGGGGGCAGGTCACCCCAGATGGCGCGCTCGATAACGCGCCGATCGACCACCGCCGGCGACTGCTGCATAAGCACTTTCAGGATTTTGAGGCCGATGGGTGTCAGCACCAGTTCGCGACCGGCGCGCGCGACTTTCAAAGTGCGCGTGTCGAAACTCAGGTCATCGACTTGCAGCGTCTCGCCCTGCACGCCGCCGCGGGCGCGGCGCAGCAAGGCGCGCAGCCGTGCCTCCAGTTCAGCGAGGTCGAAGGGCTTGACCAGATAGTCATCGGCGCCGCTGTCGAAACCCGCGAGTTTGTCGGCCAGCGTATCGCGTGCGGTCAGCATCAAGACCGGCGCGGCCAGCCGCGCTTCCTCACGCAGGCGCCGGCACAGCTCAAGACCATCGATGCCGGGCAACATGACGTCCAACACCACTGCGTCGTAGCGATTGGCGAGCCCCAGGCGCAGACCGGTGCGACCATCGGCGGCATAGTCGACGAAAAAGCCGCGCGTCTCCAGATAGTCGAACACCATCTCGGCGATGTCGCGATGGTCTTCGACCAACAAGATGGCTGCATTGAGCGGGCTGTTCATGGCAATACCGGCCGCGGCGACGGCATGCGTGGCGGTTGTAGCGCCTTGTTATACACCGGCCCCACGCTCGTGTGCCAATGCGCTCAGGGCATGAGCCAGGTCAGTAGCACGGTCGCTACCGCCATCGAGGTCAGCGTCGAGATGACGATGGTCTTGGCCACCGTGTCCTGCCGGACCTGGTACTGGCTGGCGAAGATGAAGGTATTGATGCCCGCTGGCATGGCGGCCATCAGCACGGCGGTCGCGAGCCACAGGGGGGCTAGCCCCAACGCGATGCCCAGGCCCGATACCGCGAGTGGACAAAGGATGTTCTTCAATAGCACCAGCATGGCCACATCGCGCCAGCCGCCGCCGAGCTCGTATTGCGCGAGGCTTACGCCAAGCGCGACCAGCGCGCAGCCCGGCCCGGCCGCCCCCAGCACTTCCAACGTCCGCGACACCACGACTGGCACCGCCAGCGCGCCAAGGTTGACGATGAAGCCCAACACCAGCGCGACAATCACCGGATTGACGAGCAGACGCGCGACGGCGCGCAGATAGAACAGCGGCTGGCCAGCGCGCTGCTGGCCGTAGATTTCGAGCGCGTAGGTCGCGAGCGGAAACAGCAGCGTGCTCTGGGTCGCCATCAGGATGAAGAGCGGCAGCTGACCGCGCTCACCAAAGGCGGCATGAGACAGTGGCAAGCCGAGCAGCACGATGTTGGCATAACAGGCGCTCATGCCCGCCATGCCGGCCTCGCGCCGCGCCCAACCCAGCCCATCCTGGGCGAGCCGCAGCGCCAGCCAGAACACCGCGAAGGAAGGAATGTAGAAGGCGGCCAGAAAGGCCCACGGTACGCGCGCCGGCAAGTCGGCGCCGGCCAGGCCGCGAAACAGCATGGCAGGAATGGCAAGATGAAACATGAAGCGCGTGAGCCCCGCCCCGGTCTCACGGCTGAAAATGCCGACGCGCGCCATGGCGAAACCCAGCGCGACGGTGCCGAACACCGGCACCACGACGGTAGCAACGGTGTTCATCGCGGTGACCCTCGTTCAATCAGTCGACCAGCTTCGCCATGGTCGGCGCAGATCGGCGCGTAAACGGCATAGTGCATGGGCTGGCGCTGTCGGCGATAGAAGTCAATCGTCGGGCACAAAAAACCCGGCGAAGGCAGCACCCCGCGCCGGGTCAGTGTAGGCGTCGAACTTATGCTCAGGCGTTGGCCACCACGCGCACGGTGTTAGAAGGCTTGATACGACTGGTGAAATTCGGCCACACCTTCTCGGTCAGCAACTCCAGGCTGCGCATGCACTGGTCATGGGGCATATGGTTGTAGATGAACATCCAGAAGTAATCCACTGGCAGTTCTTTCAACAGCACGTCGAGCTTGCGATTGACCGTATCCGGGCTGCCCCAGATCACCAGACCGCGCTCTGACAGCGACTCGAAGGTCGCCGGCAGATCGAACGGGCCTTCGCCAGGACCGGCAATGGCGGCGTTGAAGCCGAAGGGGACAAAGAAATTGTTCCAGATGAAGCTGCCCGCCTCGCGCGCAATAGCCTCGGCCTCGGCATCGGTATCAGCCACGATGATCTCGCGGCTCATGGCCATACCCTGACCAAACTTATAGTTCTTGCCAGCGGCGTTGGCGGCGTCCATGCCAGCGCGGAAATGCTCTTTGACGACGTCCATGTGGGTCATGATGGTGACCGGCACGATGCCGCGCTCCATGCCCCAACGGATCGAACGCTCGGAAGTCGCGAAGGGCATGAACAGATCCGGGATCTGCTTGTTGTAGGTGGCCGGCGCGATACCGACTTGCTCTACATAGCCGTCTTTGTTGACCCCCTGGCCGTAATTCCAAGCGACTTCGGCGGCGGCCCATTTGATGTCCTTGGTCGGCACCTGCCAGTGCTTGCCCTTGAAGCTGAAGGTGTCGTTCTTCCAGGCGGTCATGATCAGCTCGAAGTTCTCTTCAAACAGCGAGCGTTTGAGCTCTTCGTACTCTTCGCCACCGGCCGGATCCGACAGACCGACCTGCTGACCCAGCACGTTGACCCAGCGCGGCTGATAGCCACGCGCGAAACCGGCGAACACGCGGCCGTTCAACATCTGCGAAACCATCGCAATATTCTCGGCCAGATTGATCGGGTTCAGCGACGGCAGCACGTTGCCGAGCTGGCCGAATTTCATGTTGCGCGTCTGCATACCGAAGTAGAGGTCGAGGATGACCGGATTGGTCGACACCTCTTCGCCTTCGACATGGAAATGGTGTTCAGTAAAACCCGTGCCGTAGTAACCGTGCTCGTCCATGTATTGGACCTGCTCGGTGATCTCGCGCAACATCGTCTGGTAGAGGTCGGTGCGCTTGCCGGCCATGCCTTTTTTGATGTCTTCGATACGGCCGACGGACGGCAGGTAAAATGCACCTACTTCCATAA
>JANLSI010000512.1:0-1979 GCA_031362345.1 Pseudomonadota bacterium | reverse complement strand
CGCAAACCGAGCCTCATCATGCTTTCGATCTCAGGCTTCGGCCAAGTGGGTCCAGAGCGCGATCGCGCCGCCTATGCGCCGGTCTTGCACGCCGAAAGCGGACTCATCGATCGCTTCGCCGATCTGGGGCACAACCGTGCGGTGGATTTCCCGATCTCCCAGGCGGATACCACCGCCGCCGTACATGGCGTGATTGGTGTGCTGGCGGCGATGGTGATGGCGAATCGTACTGGCCAGGGCCAGCATATCGATCTGGCGATGGTCAACACGCAGTTCTACCACGACGACTTCTTGTCGATGGTGTTGTCCGGTGACACGCCGCCGGCCGGCAGTGGCGAAGTGTGGACGGTGGCGGGTGGCCGTTTGGTGATCGCCACTACCTTCAAGTATCTGTGGCGCACTCTGTCGAAACGCGGCGAACTGGCGGATCCCGGCGATGAAGATGGGCGTCGCGCGGCACTCGCGAGCTTCCTGGGGTCCTTTCCTACCTGGGAGGAAGTGACTGCCATGCTCGACCAGGTCAACCTCGCTTGGGGCCGGGTGCGACCCTGGCGGGAAGCCGTGCATACCAATCCGAGTGTGGGACCACGACGGGTCATTGCTCAAATAGATGATCGTATCGGTGGCACGCGGCCCACTACCAAGGCGCCCTATCACTTCAGTGACGCGCAAGCGTGTGTGCGTGGGCCGGCGCCTTATCGCGGTGAACACAACCTCGAAGTGCTACACGAGTGGCTCGGGCGCTCGCGCGAAGAAGTCGCGGCCTTGCTTGCAGCCGGTGTCCTGTCAGCCGAACAGCTCCCCTAATAGGGAGGCCGATTCCGGCGCGTCGATACACTAGACTGAAGCTCATTGTGATTCGCGGGAGACGCGCCGACATGCCGAGCTTCGACATCATTATCAAGGGCGGAACCGTTATCGATGGCCGAGGCGCGCCAGCGCGCGAGGCCGATGTCGGTATTGTTGGCGAACGGGTGGTGGAGATAGGCAAGCTAGGCGCCAACGCCACGCGCGTCATCGATGCCAGCGGGCGGCTGGTAACGCCGGGCTTTGTCGACATCCATAGTCACCTCGATGCGCAAGTCGCATGGGATGCGATCTGCAGTTCCTCGTGCTGGCATGGCGTCACTTCGGTAGTAGTGGGCAATTGCGGTGTGACTTTCGCGCCGGTCAAACCGAGCGATCACGAAGTGCTCGCCAAGCTCATGGAATCGGTCGAAGACATTCCCGCCGATTCCATCATGCGTGGGCTGGACTGGAACTGGCAGTCCTATGGGGAGTATTACGACGCGCTCGATGCGCTGCCCAAGGGTATCAATCTTGGCGGCATGGTCGGCCACTGCGCAGTGCGTTTCTACGCCATGGGCGAGCGCTCGATCGAAAGCGATGCGCACCCGACTGCCGACGAACTTGAGATCATGGTCAAGACTGTCGACGACGCGATCGCGGCCGGCGCACTGGGTTTTTCCAGCTCGCGCATACTCGGCCACCGCGTGCCGGACGGGCGTCCGGTACCGGGCACCTTCGCGCTGCGCGATGAACTATTCGCGCTCGCCGATCCGATGCGTAAGCGTGGCCGCGGTGTATTCGAAGTGGTGCCACGCTTCGAGACCGACGATCCGACCAATTGGGCCAAGTCGAAACGCGAGATCGACTGGATGGCCGATCTCTCCCATGCCACCGGTCGCCCGGTGACCTTCGCTTTCTTCCAGTTTCCCCATCTGCCCGATCAGTACCGCAAGATCATGGAGTTCACCGCCGCGCGTAACGCCGGCGGTGCCAATGTGCGGCCGCAGACCACCGCGCGCGGCATCGGCGTGCTGTTCGGGCCGCATATCCGCAGCCCCTTCGATCGCAACACTTCGTGGCGTGCGATGCGCAGCTTGTCGGTGGCGGACAAGCTTGCGGTCTATGCCGATCCCGAACGGCGCGCACAGCTGATCAAAGAAGCGCTGGAGAATGGCCCCAACGCCACTGAG
>JANLSI010000426.1:0-8069 GCA_031362345.1 Pseudomonadota bacterium | reverse complement strand
GCACCACTTCGCCACGGACGCGGTCATAGGTTTCTCGATAGTTGACGCTTGCGGCCTGGCAGGCAAAGCCGTAGCGGCTGCCGAAATAACGCGCGGCGGCGGCGTTGCCGCAGAACGCACCAGTAATGAAATGACGCGGCTTGATGCCGGTGCGACAGGCGATGCCGAGATAGGCGAGGGTGAACTCGCCAAACGGACTGGCTTTGGCATGCATCACAGTCATGCCGAGCACGGCCGGCACGCTCGGGTGCAGACTGACCGGCAGTCGCGCCAGCGCAACCTGCATCGGCATTTCGAACAGCACATAGAGGATCTCTACGGCGGGCAGCAGCAGCGTCATTTCATTACTGGTGCGTTCTGCGGCAACGCCGCCGCCGCGCGTTATTTCGGCAGCCGCTACGGCTTTGCCTGCCAGGCCGCAAGCGTCAACTATCGAGAAACCTATGACCGCGTCCGTGGCGAAGTGGTGCTCGACGGACACACCGTACTGGATATCGCGATAGCCGAGTGTGTGCCGCTGGTCGGCGTCGGCGGCATGATCAAGTATTCGCCGCCCCTCACCACTACCCACGTCAACGGCGCAGCGGTGATGGTGCAATTCGAAGCGGGCTACGACTTCAAACGATCGGTGCGTGGCCGGCCACAGCTGGCCAGCTTTGATGCCGCTGCACTGGGCGATGGGGCAGTGAAGCCGACCATGGCGATCGCCGGTTCCCACGCCGTGGTCGACATGCACTTGATGCCGGTGCGTTTCCAGGTCGATGTCGAAACCCCCGCCGAGCAGGGTGGCGCGCGCAAGATCCCACGCTGAGCGGCGCGCGGGCGCGCCGCGATTAGAATAGGACTCCTATCCATCGCCGAGGCCGCCATGACCCAGCCCTACACCGTCGCCCGCATGCTCGTCGATGAGCTGCGTGCGCGTAACGTCGCCCATGTCTTCGGTATTCCCGGTGACTATGCCCTCGGCCTGTTCAAAGTCATCGAACAATCGCCTCTCACGCTGATCGGTACCTGTGACGAACAAGGCGCGGGCTTCGCTGCCGATGCCTATGCGCGCATTCGCGGCCTGGGCGCGGTGGCGGTGACCTATGGCGTCGGTGGTTTGAAGCTGGTCAATTCGACGGCCCAGGCCTATGCCGAACGTTCACCGGTGGTGGTGATCAGCGGCGCACCCGGCATAAGCGAAGCCACCGGCGATGCCTTGCTGCATCATCGTGTGCGCGATTTCGGCACCCAGATGCGGGTGTTCCGCGAAGTGACGGTCGCGCAGTGCGTACTGGACGATCCGCAAACCGCGCAGCGCGAAGTACGGCGGGTGCTGGCGGCGGCCGCGCGCCACAAACGACCGGTGTATATCGAGATGCCGCGGGATTGCGCGCTCGCGAGCATCGTCGACGACGGCCCAGAAATTTTGAACGCGACACCACCCGCCTACGATGCCGCGACCCTCGCCGAAGCGCTCCATGAAGCGGTCGAAATGTTGAATCGCGCGCAGCGCCCGATCATTCTCGCCGGCGTCGAACTGCATCGCTTCGGCTTACAGGACAAACTCATCCAATTGGTCGGCAAATCCGGCATACGCTTCGCCACCACCATCATGGGCAAATCAGTGGTCAACGAAGAGCTGCCCGGCTTCGTCGGCGTATACGCCGGCAGCCTATCGAACGAGATGGCGCGGACGGCCGTCGAAGCCAGTGACTGTGTACTGAATCTGGGCGCGATGCTGACCGATCTCGACACCGGCATCTTCACGGCCAACATCGACCCGTCGAAATTGATCGCGGCCGGCGCCGAATCGCTCAGCATCCGTCGGCACTTCTTCCAGGGCCTGGGCCTGGCGACTTTTCTCGAAGCGCTGTGCAAAGCCGAGTTGGTGGCGCGCGGCCCGCTGCCGCTCAGTTGCCACGCCGGCGCGGCGGACTTCGCCGCGCTAGGCAACGCCAAGATCACCATCGCGCGCCTGTTCGAATGCCTCGATGCTGAATTGTCGGAAGACATCGCGGTGATCGCCGACCCCGGTGACGCGCTGTTCGGTGCCATCGACCTCACCATCCATTCCCGTTCGGAATTCATCGCTTGCGCCTACTACGCATCACTCGGCTTCGCGGTACCGGCCAGCGTCGCCCTGCAACTGGCCGAGCCCCACTGGCGTCCGCTGGTGTTGGTCGGCGATGGTGCGTTCCAGATGACCGGCATGGAGATCACCACCGCCGCCCGCTACGGGCTGACGCCGATCGTGGTAGTGCTGGATAACAACGGCTATGGCACCGAGCGACCGATGATGGATGGCAGCTTCAACGACGTGCATCCATGGGCGGTGAGTAAACTGTCGAGTATCATCAATTGCGGGCGCGGCTATGAAGTGCACACCGAAGCGGAATTCGTTGCCGCACTGAAGTCGGCATTGGCCGATACCAACAACCTCGCCATCCTCCATGTGCATATCGCCCAGGGGGATATTTCACCGGCGCTGGAGCGCTTGACCCGAGAGTTGGGGCGACGGGTGTAAGACCACAGTCCGCTTTATGGGCTCCTCAATGGGCTCCGCCGCCCTCTGCCGCCGTAGCGTTCGCGCCTGTTTTCGGCGGCCGCGCATGCCATACGATCAGCATCAGCGCCATGAACAACACCGCGCTGCCACGGAAGATATCGGCGGCGGCGAGCATGAACGCCTGGTTGTCGATGGCACGATTGATCAGCGCGAGGGCTTCCGCGGCCTGCCCCAAGACCGGCACGAGGGTGCCGAGGGCGTGCCCGGCGGCGGGATTGGTCGTGCTGACGTGTTCGGCCAGATAAGCATGGTGCATGGCGGCGCGGTCGTCCCATAGCGTGGTCGCGACCGAAGCGCCGAAAGCACCGGCGGTGATGCGCATGAAATTCAGCATACCCGAGGCCGAGGCGGTCTTCTCGACCGGGATACCACTCAAGGCGAGATTGAACAGTGGAATGAAGAAGAAGCCGATGGCGGCCCCTTGTATCAAGGTTGGCAGCAGGATGGTGTTGAAATCGGCGTCGGTGTTGAACAGCGACCGCTGCCACAGCACGAAGGCGAAGATCGAAAAGCCCAAGGTCGCGAACAGGCGCGCATCAACCCGATTGATGTTCTTGCCCACCCACGGCGTGACCACCAGGGCCAGTATTCCGACCGGTGCCATGGCCAGCCCGGCCATGGTTGGGGTATAGCCCATGTGTTGTTGCAGCCAGGCCGGCAGCAGCACCAAATTTCCGAAGAAGGCGCTGTAACCGACCGAAATGGTCACGGTCGCAACGGCGAAATTGCGGTTGGTGAACAGACTCAAGTCGACGACGGGATGATCGTCCGTCAGTTCCCAGATCAGGAAGGCCGCGAAGCCGACCACCGCGACGATCGCTAAGGTGATGATCTGGCGCGACTCGAACCAATCCAGTTCCTTGCCCTTGTCGAGCATGATCTGAAAGGCGCCTATCCACACCACCAGCAAGACCAGGCCGACGACATCGACCGGCAGACGCCGTGTCGGCGATTCGCGATCGCGATATAGCCACCAGGTCGCGGCCGCTGCCAGCAGGCCGACCGGCACATTGATGTAGAAGATCCATGCCCAGTAAATGTTGTCAGTGATCACGCCGCCGAGCACCGGACCGACGACCGGCCCGACCAGCGAGGTCATGGTCCAGATCGCGAGCGCCGTACCGGATTTCTCACGGGGATAGCTGCCGAGCATGAGTGCTTGCGAAAGCGGAATCATGGGGCCCGCCACCGCGCCCTGCAGCACGCGCAACAGGATCAGCTGATTGATGCTGGTGGCCAGGCCGCACAACCACGAAACGAGGGTAAACAGCAACACACTGGTGGTGAACAATCGCACCGCGCCGAAGCGCTGGGCGAGCCAACCGGTCATGGGCAGCGCAATGCCACTGGCCACCGCGAACGAGGTGATGACCCAAGTGCCCTGGTGGGGCGCCACGCCCAATGAGCCCGAGATGGCCGGGATCGACACGTTGGCGATCGAGGTGTCGAGCACGTTCATGAAGGTAGCTGAGGACAGCGCGACGCTGCCGAGCAGCAGCTTCATGCCGGTCAAGGGTGGCGGTGGCCCGGCCGCGACCTTAGTCGGCGGTGACGGTGGGTCGTCCAGTGCCGCGTCTGCGGCGGTGCTGCTCATAGCGCGCTCAGGGCCGCGCCGCGACGCCGTCGCTGTGCTTGCCGCTGTTGCGCGCAATGATCTCGGCAATGCGCAGGTCCGCCGCCTTGGTCATGTCGTCGAAGACATAGGTGCGGCTGCGCTCGGCATCGGCCGCCACCACTTCGCGCAATTGCGGGCCGCTGCTGTCACGTACTTCGACGTTGACGGCCATCGACAAGCCGATGCGCAGCGGATGCGCCTTGATCTCGGCACCGTCGAATTCGATGCGCACCGGGACGCGTTGCACGATCTTGATCCAGTTACCGGTGGCGTTCTGGGCCGGCAACAGCGCAAAGGCTGAGCCGGTGCCGGCGCCGAAGCCAACGACATGGCCGTGGTATTCAACCTCGTCGCCGTACAGATCGGCATGCATGCGCACTGGCTGGCCAATGCGCATGTCGCGCAACTGCACTTCCTTGAAATTGGCGTCCACCCACACCTGCTCCAGCGGCACCACCGACAATAGATTGCTGCCCGGCGCTACGCGCTGACCGACCTGTACTGCACGCTTGGCGATGTCGCCGTCGACCGGCGCGAGAATGCGCGTCCGCACCCAGGCCAGATAAGCCTCGCGCACACGCGACGCGGCACGTTGCACTTCCGGATGTTCCTCAACCGCGACACCGTCGGTCATGGCTTGATTGGCGCTGAGCCTTTCCTTGGCCGCAGTAATAGCCGCCAGGGCGGTATTACGTGCGGCATCGGCGGTGGCAAGCGCGGCCTGCGCATGTTTGAGTTCTTCCTGGCCAACCGCGCCCGAAACCACCAGCGCGGCCCGCGTGTCGAGATCGCCCTGGGCTTTGTCGGCATCGGCCTGCGCGCGTTTCAATTCGGCACGGCGCACCGCGATGTCCGCCGCGAGGGTCTCGTTGCCGGCATAGACGCCACGCACCTGGCGCAAGGTGCGCGCCAGTTCGGCCTCAGCCTGCTGCAAGGCGATTTCCGTATCGGCGCGATCGAGCTGCACGAGTAACTGGCCGCTGTTAACGCGATCGGTGTCGCGCACCGCCACTGCCACCACCGTTCCCGTCACCTGCGGCGTGACCGCGATGACATTGGCCGATACATAGGCATCGTCAGTGTGTTCGAAGAAGCGCGCGACCATCCAGTAATAGGCGCCGCCGCCCGCAGCGGCAAGCAGGCACAGCACGAATAGCAAGCCGAGCAAGGGTTTGCGCTTGGCGCGAGGTATAGGCGTGGGAGCAGGTGCGGACATGGGGCGAAGGCTTCCGGTCAGTTGCTGGCAGTCATGGTGGCGGCGTCGAAGCCACCGCCGAGCGCGCGATTCAGTTCGACATGCAAAAGTAGCGCGCGGGCCTTGAGCGTCGTGGCAGCGCGCCGTTGCGCCAGCACTTCGGACTCGGTCGCGAGCACGGTCAGATAGCCGGTGAGCCCGGCCTTATAGCGTTGTAAGGCGAGATCGTAGGCGCTCTCGGCCGAGGCCTGCGCGGCGCGCTGCGCAACCTGGCGATGCTCCAGTGCGCGCAGCGAGGTCACCACGTGCACCACATCCTGCATGGCATTCAACAGCGCGTTGTTGTATTCGGCAATGGCGCGGTCGACTTGGGCGTCGGCAAACTTGAGCTTGGAACGCAGGCGGTCGCCATCGAAGATCGGCAGGCTCAGGCTCGGATTCACACCCAGTGTGCCGGCACCGGCTTCGAACAACGAAGACACGCCCAGCGCCGCAATGCCGGCGAACGCGCTGAGGTTGACGCGCGGATAGAACTCGGCCTTGATCATATCCGTGCCGCGGGTGGTGGCTTCGATTTCCCAGCGTGCAGCCGTGATGTCAGCGCGCCGCGCGAGCAAATCCGACGGAATAGTGGTCGGTAAGGTCGGCGCGGCGACCTTGGCCAGGGCCGGCGCTAAGGTGGCGGTGACGGACGGCTCCACTACCGCAAGCTTGCCGAGCTGACTGCGCAGGATATCGATATTCTCATCAAGCAGAGCCAGTTCACCGTCGATGGCTGGCAAGGCCCCTTCGGCCTGACGCAGCTCGACCTTAGAATCGAGACCTTGCGCAACGCGCGCCTTAACCAAGGTCAGAATCTTCTCGCGCTGGGCGCGCGTATCGCTCACCACCTGGTGTTTGGCGATCAGGCGTGCCAGCTCGAAGTAGGCGCGCGCGACGGCGCTCGCTACCGCTACCTGCACCGCCTGTTGGGCAGCCGCGCTGGCGCGGGCGTTGGAGGTCGCGGCGGCGAGCGCGGCGCGATTGCGGCCAAAGAAATCGAGTTCGTAACTGGCTTGAAATTCGAGACTGTTGTCCGAGCCAGCGGTACCGCCGAGATTGCGGTTCTGGCCGTGCTCAGGGTAGCGCTGATAGGTGCTGTCGACGCCGAAGCTCACCTGCGGTAGCAGGCGAGCGTGGGTAAAGCCGATCGCGGCGTCGGCCATTTCGATACGCGCACGTGCCAGTTCGAGGTCTGGATTGGCGGCCAGCGCGTGGGCAATCAAATTGTCGAGGGCGACATCGCCATAAACCGCCCACCAGTGTTGGTCAGGCCAGGCGCTGAAGGTGGTGTCGTTGGCGACAGTGGCGACATCGAGCGGCTTGCCACTCGGCACCAGACCGGCGGAGCTTACGCATCCTGCCAAGGCCAGTCCGCAGCCGCTGGCGAGCAGCGCGTAGCGCGCGCACCGCGCCAACTTGCGACGGTGCGTCATCAACCGCCGTCCTGCCCGTCGGCATCACGCACGGTGCCATTGGCGAGCATGCGTTGCAGAAAGCCCATCAGCAACTGTAATTCGTCGGCTTTGAAATCCCGCAGGTGAAGATTGAGCACGGCGGCCAGCAAATGCGGAATCTGGCTGGCAACCTTGACGCCTTCAGCGGTCAGTTCGAGGCGCACTACGCGACGGTCGCTGGCGCTGCGCGCGCGCGCCAGCAGACCTTTGGCCTGCAAGCGGTCGAGCATGCGCGTCATCGCACCGGTGTCGATGTCCATACCACGCGCGAGTTCGGCGGCGGTATGACCACGACCCTCGGCCATCAGCAGCAGCGGCCCCCATTGCATGGCGGTCAGATCGAGCGGCTGCATGCGCTTTTCGAAGTGTCGCTGCATTGAGGCGTAGAGGCGCCGCAATAGATATCCATAGGAATTATCGGTGGCGTAGGTGCGCCCGTCGTAGAACGACGAAGACGCGCGTTTGCGCGCACTAGCCGCTGTGCGCGGGCGAGCCGGCGTGGACTGTCGAGTGGCCATGGGGCATATTACTGCCTATGCAGTGATTGGCCCAGCATTGATTGCCGAGGCTGCGATTTCGTGCGGCGACGGGGTCACGCTGATGATGCGGGCCGTGGCGCGTAATCCCGGTTAGAATCCCTGCGCGATACCGTGGACACCGGCATCGCCGCTGCGCGGACCATCGCTCGCGACTGCGGACCCGCCGGGCGGGAACTTGTCCAAAATGACGAATACTCGGAATTTGTTGCAGCAGAGCGCTTTCAGATCGAGGCCATACGCGCCAGCCGCGCGTTGCCATCCCTGCCCAGCAAGACCTGGGCCGCGGTCAGCCGAACCGCCTGCGTGCCCAGTGCCGGCCATCTCGCGTCGCGTAACCGCATCGCAGCGCAAATCGTGACCGGTGACCTGCATACCCTCCAGTAGTTCGCCACAGTCTCGGGCCTAGCGGCCTGACCCACGCGCGGCGAGTCGCCGCCTATGCCCTCGGGAACGGAGCACTAGTGACTGATAAAACGCTGACTGACATATGTTTTGAAAACTTCGACCTGCATCCCAACCTGCTGAAAGGTCTCGAAGCCGCCGGCTTCCTGCGCTGTACACCGATCCAGGCGATGAGTCTGCCGCTGACACTGGCGGGCAAAGATGTCGCCGGCCAGGCCCAAACCGGCACCGGCAAGACCTGCGCTTTCCTGGTCTGCCTATTCAACCGTCT
>JANLSI010000394.1:0-6250 GCA_031362345.1 Pseudomonadota bacterium | reverse complement strand
GTAACCCAGCACCCCATAGGCGCCGGCCAGACACCACAGATCGCGCGAGCCGAACAAGCGCTGCCACGGCACGCGCCCCGGAACGTCATGCTGCGCGGCCGACGTCTGCACACCGCCGGCGTCGATCAGTGCGCGCTCGGCGGCGTTGACGCCGGCGTGGCCAGCGGGTTTGTCGGCGGTGAGCCACGACCACAACAGCGCCACCACAATGCCCGCCGCACCCGCGCCGTAAAAGGCTGGTCGCCAGCCCCAGTGGGTCATGACCCACACCACCAGCGGCGGCGTCAACGCCGCACCCACCGCCGTGCCGCTCAAGGTAATGCCGGCGGCAAGACCACGCTCTGCGGGCGCCGACCAGTTCGCCACCATGCGATTGCCATTGGGCGGTGCCGCCGCTTCGCCGAGACCGATCAGGGCACGCACCAGCGCAAAGGACGCCACCACGCCGATGGTCGCGGCCAACCAGCCCGCGCCAGCCACCGCTGTCAACGCGGTGAACGCTGACCACCAAACAATCGCCCAGGTCATGACCCGGCGCGGACCGAAACGATCGCCCAGCCAGCCGCCTGGAATCTGCGCCAGCGCGTAGGCGAGCAGGAAGGAGGTAAAGATCGCGCCGAACTCGAGTTGGCTTAAACCATACTCGGGCATGATGTATTGAGCCGCGATCGAGATATTCACACGGTCGAAGAACATCAACACATAGACCAGGAAGATCAGCGCGATGATGCGCCAGCGGACGCGGGTAGGCACTGCCGTTGCGTTCATGGGTGAAACTCCCCGCTAGATGGCCGGAGTGTAGCAGTGTCGTTACGTGTGCTGGCGGGCGATCCGGGCTGCGAATATTGGTCGTCGAAGGACGCGCGGCATACGCGCAGTCGGCGTGGAAGCGACGACTTTCGCTCGGCCAACCTTCGGCTACAATCGCCTAGGTCCTAGCAGGAGTGTGAGGGGTTATGGTCGAGCGCGTATTGCCGCCGGGCCTCGATGCTGCGACTTTCAACCAGGCCATCGCCGCCTTCACTGCGGCCTTGGGCCGCGACTGGGTGTTCGCCGATGTCGAACGGGATCTACTGAGTTACCGCGACCCCTATTCCATCGTCGACGACAATCACTTCATGCCCTCGGCCGCGCTTGCGCCGGCCAATGTCGAGCAGTTGCAGGCCTGTCTCAAGGTCGCCAACCACTATCGCATTCCGGTGTGGCCGATCTCCTGCGGCCGCAACCTCGCCTATGGCGGGCCGGCGCCGCGCTTGCCCGGCACGGTGATGCTCGATCTAAAACGCATGAACAAGATCCTCGAAGTGAACGAGGAATCCGGCTATGCGCTAGTCGAGCCGGGCGTGAGTTTCTTCGATCTTTATAAACACATCCAGGAACGCGGACTCAAGCTGTGGCTGGACGTGCCCGATCCGGGCTGGGGCAGTGTCATGGGCACGGCGCTGGAACGTGGCGCCGGTTACACGCCCTATGGCGATCACTTCATGATGCAATGTGGCATGGAAGTGGTGCTGGCCGACGGCAACGTGGTGCGCACCGGCATGGGCGCCCTGCCCGGCAACAACACTTGGCAGTTGTTCAAGTATGGCTTCGGCCCTTATCTCGACGGCATCTTCACCCAATCCAATTTCGGCATCGTGACCAAGCTCGGCGTGTGGTTGATGCCCGAGCCGCCGGGCTACAAGCCCTATCTCATCACGTTCCAGAACGAAGGCGATATCGAGCAGGTCATCGAGATCCTGCGGCCGCTCAAGATCAATATGGTGGTGCAGAACGCCGCCACTATTCGCGACCTGCATCTGGTCGCTGCCATCAATTCGACGCGCGCTCAATATCACGATGGCGATGGCCCGCTGCCCGCCAGTGCCAAGAAGAAGATCATGGCCGACCACAATATCGGCATGTGGAATTTCTATGGCGCACTGTACGGCCCGCCACCGATCACCGACGTGCACTGGAGCGTGATCAAGGGCGCTTTCGCGCAGGTCAAAGGCGCACGCTTCTTTTTCGCCGAAGACCGCCCGGACCCCAAGGATGTCTTGCATCATCGTGGTCGCACCATGCAGGGTATTCCCAGCCTGACGGAGTTCGGTTTCGTGAACTGGGTGGGTGGTGGCGGCCACATCGATTTCTCACCGATCTCACCGACCACCGGGCGCGACGCCATCAAGCAATACACTATGGTCAAGGGCCGCGCCAACGAGTACGGCTTCGACTACCTGGGCGTGTTCATCATTGGCTGGCGCGAGATGCACCATGTGTTCACCCTGGTGTTCGATCGCAGTGACGCCGAACACAAAAAGAAGGCCCATGATTTATTTACCGTGCTGGTGCGCGAAGCGGCTGCGGCCGGCTACGGTGAGTACCGCACCCATCTCGAATTCATGGATCAGATCGCCGCCACCTACAACTGGAACGACGATGCCCTCATGAAATTGAATCAACGCTTGAAAGACGCGCTCGATCCGAACGGCATTCTTGCACCGGGCAAGCAGGGTATCTGGCCAGCCCATCTGCGCGGCAAGAAACTGTGAGCGTGCGGCACCTGCTGGCGGGCGTAGCGTTGGTACTCTTCGGCAGCGCCAGCGCTACCGAAGAGCAAGACGGCAAGGCGGTGTTCCAGCGCTGGTGCACGCATTGCCATGGTGACCAGCCGGGCGCACCAGGTCGCTTACGATTGGGATGGAATCGCGGCGAGGAATTCGCGCGCCTGGCACAACGCCACGACCTCGATGCCGCCACCATCACGCGTGTGTTGCGACTGGGTAAGTTGGAGATGCCGGCGTTTCGCAAGACCGAAATAACTGATGTTGATCTCGCAGTCTTGATCGATTACCTGACGCACAAAGCCGCGCCCTGAGCCGCCGCTCGCATCCTGCGGGCGGAAAGCGCGCAGCACATCCATTGTGCAGATTTGTTCCTGATCCTCGGCGTGCGGCCATGAACTCGCCACCCGTGGCCAAGTCACATGCGTGACCTTATTAACTCACCGTAGAGACTACGCCCATGGATACCGATCTGACGGAACTTGCCCGTGACGCCGCGCAGGAACGTACCTCATCCCAACTGAATACGTGGGTCGCCATCACCATCGCGCTACTGTCGACCTTCATGGCCATCTGCAAGGTCAAGGATGACAACGTTGTGCAGGCCATGCAGCAGGCCCAGGCTGACAAGATCGATCACTGGTCCTATTACCAGGCGCGACGCCTGCGTGAAGATTTGGCGGCTGCCAACGCCGACACCTTCAAACTGCTGGCCAGCGGCGCCGATGACCGCACGGCGCAAGCGCTGCAGGCGGCGAGCATACGTTATGCAGCGATCGCCCAGGAACAGAACGCCAAACGGATCACGATAGAGAAACAGGCCCAAGACGATCAGCGCCAATACGACGCGCTCAATCTGCATGACGATCAATTCGACCTCGCCGATGCGCTGTCCTCGCTCGCGGTCGCGATGCTGGCGCTGTGCTCGCTTACCCATAAGCGCTGGCTGTTCGTACTCGCCCTGCTGCCCACCACTGGCGGCGTGCTCATCGGCATGAGCGGCTTGGCTGGCTGGTCGCTGCATTGCGCCTGGCTGGCGCGACTCTTGTCGTGATCGCCTGCTATTCCCGACACTAATCGATTGGTGTAGCTTGCCGACGCAGGACCAGCAAGCACAGAATTCCATGAGTAAACCCTACATCCTCATCGCCGGCGGCGGCATCGCTGGATTGACCCTTGCCCTGGCGCTACACGAAGCGGGCTACCAAGCGCGGGTCTTTGAAGCGGTCGCTACCCTGGGCGAACTGGGCGTCGGCATCAATGTGCTGCCCCACGCGGCCAAGGAATACGAGCGCCTGGGGGTGCTCGATGCGCTGCGCGCGGAAGGCGTCGAATTGGAACGCTATATGTGGTTCAACCGCCATGGTCAGGAGATCTGGAGCGAAGCGCGCGGACGCAAGGCCGGCTATCAGTGGCCGCAAGTATCCATTCATCGCGGCAGCTTTCATCGTGTGCTGGCCGACGCGGTACGCGCGCGTCTGGGCGCCGATGCCATTGTGCTCGATCACCACTTGTCAGGTTTCACTCAGAACGCCAACAAGGTCAGCGCACAGTTCACCAGTCGTTCCAGCGGCGCGGCGCGCGGCGCAATTGAATGCGATCTGCTGATCGGCGCCGATGGTATTCACTCAACGCTGCGCCGTGGTTTCTATCCGGCCGAAGGCGCGCCGCGCTGGGCCGGCAATATGATGTGGCGCATGACGGTCGAATTGCCGGCAGCCATCCTCGGCGGCAATACGATGTTTTCGGCCGGTAACGGTGAACTCAAGGTCGTCGGCTACGAGATCTCGGCGGCCGCCAAACGCCAGGGTCGTTCGCTGTTCAATTGGATAGCCGAGGTCAAACTTGGCGACGATGGCGCGATGCCCCCTGAGCGCGAAGACTGGAACCGCGTCGCTGATATTGCTGAGTTCATCGATTATTTTCGCGACTTCCGTTTCGACTGGCTGGATGTGCCGGCGCTGGCGCGCGCCTCGGGCCCGGCCTACGCCTTTCCGATGATCGATCGCGATCCCTTACCGCGCTGGACCCACGGCCGCGTGACCCTGCTCGGCGACGCTGCCCATCCGATGTGGCCGATAGGCTCCAACGGTGCATCCCAGGGCGTGCTCGATTGCCGCGCGCTGGTCGACCAACTCACCTTGCACGCCGATCCATGTGCAGCGCTGGCCGCCTATGAAGCGCTACGCCGGCCGGCGACGGCGGCGGTGGTCACCGCCAATCGCAGCCGTGCCCATGACGAAGTGCTCGATTTATGCGAAGCGCGCGCACCGCAGGGTTTCAGCGACGCACGCACGGTGATCAGCGCCGAGGAAATCGAAACCAGTCTGTCGAAATACCGACAGACTGCCCAATTCGACAAGAGGCAACTACAGGCATGAAAAACCACGCGCCGTTTCGCGCCGATCACGTCGGCAGTCTACTGCGACCGGCCAAGCTCAAAGCGGCGCGCGCCGCCCACGCTGGCGGACAACTCGATGGCGCAGCGTTGCGTGGCATCGAAGATGAATGCATACGCGCCGCCGTGCTGGCGCAAGAAGCCCTGGGCCTCAAAGTGGTCACCGACGGCGAATTCCGTCGCGCCTGGTGGCATTTTGATTTTCTGTGCGGTCTGGCCGGCGTGCGCCTGGTGCGTGGCGAAAAGACCATTCAGTTTCACGGCATCGAGACCAAGGCCGAGAGCATCGAGGTGCACGAGCGCGTAGCCTTCGATGGTCATCCAATGCTGGAAGATTTCAAATTTCTTGCCAAGGTCGCCAAGGTCACGCCGAAGATGACCCTACCCGCGCCTTCGGTGCTGCATTTCCGTGGCGGACGCGCGGCCATCAGTCGCCAGGTCTATCCCAATCTGGAGCTATTCTTCGAGGATACAGCCGTGGCCTACCGCGCCGTGGTACAGGCGTTCTACGCCGCCGGCTGCCGTTATCTGCAATTCGACGACACGGTGTGGGCCTATCTGTGTTCAGACAAGGAACGGGCAGCAGCACGCGAGCGCGGCGACGATCCCGAGCCACTAGCGCGCATCTATGCCGAGATGATCAATTACGCGCTGGCCGACAAACCGGCCGATTTGATCGTCACCACCCATGTCTGCCGCGGCAATTTTCGTTCGAGCTGGATAGCCGAAGGGGGTTATGAACCGATCGCCGGCACCCTGCTCGCCGGCACCGCCTACGATGGTTATTTCCTAGAATACGACAGCGAACGGGCCGCTGGCTTCGAGCCGCTACGCTACCTACCGCCTGGCGACAAACGCGTTGTACTGGGACTCGTGACCTCCAAGTTCGGCCAGCTCGAAAGTGAGGAACTGCTGTGTGCGCGCATCGACGAAGCGGCCCGCCATGCACCCCGTGCGCAGCTTGCCTTGAGCCCGCAATGCGGCTTCGCCTCGACCGAGGAAGGCAATCTGCTGTCCGAGGATGAACAATGGGCGAAGCTTAGGCGGGTGGTGGAAGTGGCGCGGGCGGTGTGGGGCGAAAACACAGAGCCCTAGGAGCCTGTCGGACTTAGGGTGAATCTGCTGCGGCGGTGGGACAGCGGTCCATATAGGCGCGCCTTCTCGTTAAATAGTGTCCGTCCATAAAGCACATTTTTTACGCAATTTGTCGGGGTGTTCTGCGATCGACAAGCGAGAATGGAGCGAGATAAGCCACGCTGGTGATGCAAATCGCGCCAATTCTGGTGCAGTGGAGCGTGGCGTGGTG
>JANLSI010000357.1:0-1776 GCA_031362345.1 Pseudomonadota bacterium | reverse complement strand
GGCGCATGCCAGCGCTGCTCGGCGGGTTTGCCTTACAGGCAGTGGCTTTCCTTTTGTTTGCCTGGGCCGACAAGCTCGGCATGTTGTGGCTGGCGGCTGCGCTGTTCGGATTCTCCTATGGCGGCGGCGTGACTTTGCTGCCGCCGCTGTGCGGCGACCTTTTCGGTCGCGCCCATGTGGCTGCCATCGTCGGCATGATCTTCGCGGTCGCTGGCGCGCCGGCCGCGATCGGTCCCTATGTGGCGGGCTGGTTGTTCGATGCGACCGGCAGTTATGGCGCAGCGTTCTTAAGTTCAGCAGCGCTGAACGGCATGGCACTGGCATTGACCGCCGTGTTGGCTTGGCGCAGCCGGCGCGGCGCGTGAGCGCCGTCATGCTATTGCGCGTAGAGCGGTGACAAGATAGGCACGACGCCGTCGGCGCAGGGGTGGCCTGCGCGCACTCTGGCTTTTATACCGGCGGTTTGGCCGCCATCGTCAAGGAGTCCTTATGTCCGTGCATCCGCGCGCAGGTCTCGCCGCCGCGCCTGAAAACCTCGTCGACCTGGCGCGCTTGCTGGCCGCCTATGACGAGCTCAGCCCCGACCCCGCAGTGCGTGAACAGCGCGTTGCCTTCGGCACTTCGGGCCACCGTGGCTCGTCGTTCAAGCACAGTTTCAACAGTGCCCACGTGCAGGCCATCGTGCAGGCCGTGTGTGAATATCGTGCCGCGCAAGGCACCAGCGGTCCGTTGTTTCTCGGCCGTGACACCCACGCCTTGTCGGCACCGGCCTGGCGCGACAGCCTTGAAGTGCTGGCCGGCAATGGTGTCGAGACCATGATCGATGCCGACGACGGCTATACACCGACCCCGGCCATCTCCCACGCCATCCTGCGTTACAACCGCGCGCGTGAGCGCGGCTACGCCGACGGTATCGTCATTACACCCTCGCACAATCCACCCGAAGACGGCGGCATCAAATACAACCCACCTGCAGGTGGGCCGGCCGACACCGATATCACCACGTGGATAGAGCATCGCGCCAACGAATTGTTGAGCGCGAAACTGCTCGGCGTGAAACGCATGCCGCTCAGCCGCGCCGCGCACGCCACCACCACCCACCGCCACGACTATGTGCAGCACTATGTCGCCGATCTCGGTGCGGTGGTGGATATGGAACGCCTACGCGCTGCGGGTCTACGCATCGGTATCGACCCCCTGGGCGGGTCGGCGGTCGCCTACTGGGCGCCGATCGCTGAGCGCTACGGGCTCGACATTACGCTCGTCAATCCAGTGGTCGATGGGCGCTTCGCCTTCATGCCGCTCGACTGGGACGGCAAAATCCGCATGGATTGTTCCTCGCCCTATGCGATGGCCAAGCTCATCGCCATGAAGGACCGCTATGACATCGCCTGCGGTAACGATGCCGATTGCGATCGTCATGGCATCGTTACGCGTAGCGCGGGGCTCATGAATCCCAATCATTATCTGGCGGTCGCCATCGACTATCTGTTCGCAGCCCGTCCGCAGTGGCGGGCTGCGGCGGGCATCGGCAAGACCCTCGTCAGCAGCAGTCTCATCGACCGCGTCGCAACGCGACTAGGGCGGCCGCTGGTGGAAGTGCCGGTCGGCTTCAAGTATTTCGTCGCGGGTTTGTTAGCGGGTGATCTCGGTTTCGCAGGCGAAGAAAGCGCCGGTGCGTCTTTCCTGCGTCACGACGGTGGGGTGTGGACCACCGACAAGGACGGCGTGATCATGGATCTGCTGGCGGCCGAGATCATGGCGGTGAGCGGTCGC
>JANLSI010000342.1:0-4675 GCA_031362345.1 Pseudomonadota bacterium | reverse complement strand
ACCTGGAACGCGATGCGGGACGGCAGATTGGCCTTGATCAGGCAGGCACCGGCCAGGCGGGCCTGACGCATGTCGGCTTCAAGAAATCCTGCGTAGATAAGATTGGCGCCGGACATCTCAAAGCGCGTACCGTCCTGTCCTTCGCTCGCCAGCCATAGGCTGTGGGCAGCAATGCGTGCAAGCAGTTCTGGTTCACTGATTTTGTCCCGTTCGGCGTCGGGGTCGCTGCCCAGGGAGAGCTTGGCCATCGTGCATTCCTCGCGGCTCGGCGTGTAGGTGACGCCCTAGGGCCGGCATCCTCACATGAACGCCATGCCTTGCAAAGCATTGCAAGCCAGCGTGGGCCGCAGTCTGGAGTTGGCAGCACCAATCGCATACATTGCGTTCAAGCCCTGCGGGCCACCCAAATAGTGCTTTGACGATAGGGGAGATCTAGAAGCATGAGCAAACTCACTGCCGACCACGACGGCGGCGCGAAATTGTCGCGACGCGGTTTTCTCACCACCTCGAGCGTACTCGCAGGCAGCCTGTGGGCATCCTCGAGTGCCTTACTCGCGCTTGCACCGAGCCCACTGTGGGCGCTGGAATTAAAAGTCCTCGATGAACGCTCGGCACGCGTACTGCTGGGCGTGACGCGTCACATATTTCCCCATCCCAAGCTCGATGACGCGGTGTATGCCTTCGTCGTTCGCGATCTCGATGGCGCAGCGGCCGCCAGCACCGTAAAGACCTTGCTCAGTGACGGCATCAAGCAGCTCGACACCGCCGCCCAGGGTGATTGGCTGCAACTCGCCGCTAGCGCCCGCCTCGCCGAGGTGACCAAGCTCGCGCATAACCCGTTCTTTGAAAAAATTCGCAGCACAGCCGTGGTATCGCTCTACAACAACGAACTCGCCTTCGCGCATTTCGGCTATCAAGGCGATTCCTTCAGCAAGGGCGGCTACCTGGAGCGTGGGTTCAATGATCTGACCTGGTTGCCGGCGCCACCCGCCGCCGCCAGTCCGGCAGCGCAGTGAGGGAGCAGGCATGACGACATTCGAACACCAAGACGAGAGCGTGACCGTCATCATCGGCTCCGGCGCGGGCGGTGGCACGCTCGCCAACGAGCTGTGCCAGAAGGGCATCAAGGTGGTGCTGCTCGAAGCAGGCGCCGAGCAATCCTCGCCTAAGTTCGTCAATGACGAGTGGGCCTCGTTCCAGCAACTCGCGTGGACCGACATGCGCACGACCTCGGGCAACTTCCGCCTGGCCAAGGACTTTCCCAATCTGCCGACCTGGATCTGCAAGACCGTCGGTGGCACGACTACCCATTGGGCCGGTGCTTCGCTGCGCTTTCACGAACGCGATTTCCGTGCTCGTACCACCTATGGCGCGATCGACGGCGCCAATCTGCTCGACTGGCCTGTCACGCTGGCCGAACTTGAGCCCTTTTACGCGCGCGCCGAAGACAAGATGGGCGTGACGCGCACTAATGGCATTCCCGGTCTGCCCGGCAACAACAATTTCAAGGTTCTCTATAACGGCGCGCAGAAGCTCGGTTACAAGGAGTGTCATACCGGCCGCATGGCTATCAATAGTCGTCCGCGTGCGGGACGCACCTCCTGTCGTCAGCTCGGTTTCTGTTTCCAGGGCTGCAAGATGGGCGCGAAATGGTCGACGCTCTACACCGAGATTCCCGCCGCGATGGCGACCGGCAAGCTCGAATTGCGCACCCAGTGCCATGTATCGCGCATCGAACATGATGACCAGGGTCGCGTCGCCGGGGTGGTGTATTTCGATAGTGCCGCTAAGGAACAACGCCAGCGTGCGCGCGTGGTGTGCGTCGCCGGCAACGCCATCGAGACCCCGCGCCTGCTGCTGTTGTCGGCGTCTGCCAAGTATCCCGATGGACTCGCCAACTCGTCGGGTCAGGTTGGACGCAATTACATGCGCCATACCACTGGCTCGGTGTATGGCGCCTTCGACGAACCGGTGCACATGTACCGTGGCACCACCATGGCCGGCATCATTACTGACGAATCCCATCACCAGCCCGCACGCGGCTTTGCCGGTGGTTATGAACTTGAGACCGTGTCAGTCGGCCTGCCCTTTGCGGCAGCTTTCATCGCACCGGGCGAATGGGGGCCGGATTTCGCCTACTTCATGGATCACTACACCAATCTGGCCGGCATGTGGATCGTCGGCGAGGATATGCCGCAGGAGAGCAATCGCGTGAGCTTGAACAAGACGGTCAAGGATCAATGGGGCCTGTCGGTGCCGCACGTGCACTACGACGATCACAAGAACGACCTCGCGATGCGCGAACACGGCTTCAAACAGGGTAAGGCCTTATATGAATCGGTCGGCGCCAAGCGCGTGTTCCTGACCCCGCCCTATCCGTCCACCCACAACCTCGGCACCTGCCGCATGAGCGCCAAACCCGGCGAAGGCGTGGTCAACGGTCACGGCCAGAGCCATGACATCGCCAACCTGTTCGTGTCCGACGGTAGTCAGTACACGACTAGCGCGGCCGTCAATCCAACCCTCACCATCGTCACGCTCGCCATCCGTCAGGCTGAATACATCGCCAGTCAGATGTCAGCCCGCGCGCTGTAAGCGCTGCGCCTGCGTCGACTCCAAGTCTAACCGTGTAAAGATTCATGACACCCAGGAAATTCGACCCGGTTCCAGTCTAAGCCGTTGTTTGCGAGGAATTTCCGCGTGGCATAGGGCAGGCTTTCACGAGTGGCTGCGGTGGCGCGGTGTCCGGGATATTTACATTCTTTTGAATGCCTCAACCTCAGGCCTCGGCCTCGCGCAAAGAAGCTCTTGAATTAGAAAAGAAAAATATTTGTGGCGCGATTAGTGCTCCTTGGTGCACGACCACGACCGGCTCCCAGCAGGTCTGAAGCGCAAAGTGGCAGCGAGCATTCAAACTCGCACCGGATCAGCACCCGTATTAGAGCGTTCGGGGAGGACTTCGATGAATCGTACCTACGACCGGCTTCCCAAGGCATTGCTTGCGCTCGTGATTGGCGCCGCATGGCTACCGGGAGATGCCAATGCTGTGACTTTCAGCTGGAACAGCGGCGATTTTGTGCCGGGCGTTACCGCACCACAGCCCCTGACCTCACTCGATACGCTTGAGATCGGGGCCGGCGGCGTCAAACGCTTCGTCGGTACGACTTTTACCAATCAAAGTCTGGTGCGCTGGCTAGCCGATCCGCTGCAGGGCGGCAACAGCGCGGTCGTGAACAACGCCGGCGAATGGCGCTCGGAATCCGATACCAATACCTTGACCTGGAATTTCGGTGGTCAGCCGCTGTTCGCTAATGCCGGCACTTTCTCTAAAACCGCTGGCGCCACCACCAATGTCGGCAGTTGGCTGTTCCGCAATGATGGCGGTCTCATCACTGCGCAGGTCGGTACCATCAATTTCAACGGCGGCAGCAACGTCTTTAATGCCGGATCGCGGTTCAGCGGCGCCGGCCAGGTAGTCGTCTCCAGCGCGGCGACTTTCAATGGCGGCTTGCGGTCCGACAATTTGCTTATAACTGGCGGCAGCCAGGCCGGCAACGGCGCGGTCTTGTCCGGCGGCGCCGGGCTATCGACCGGCCGACTCGGCTGGAGCGGCGGCGACCTGACCGGCGCGTGGACGCTGGAAGCCGGCACGGCCCTGACCGCTGGTGCCGGTGGCACCAAGCGCCAAGTCGGCTCGACCATCGTCAACAACGGCACCTTCCGTTGGTCGACGAGCGATACGCTGCAGGGCGGTAACAGTTCGAGCTTCACCAATAACGGTCTGACCGAGGTCACCGAGAGTGCCACCTTCGAATGGAACTTTGGTGGTCAACACGCTTTCACCAATGCCGCCAGTGGCGTGGTGCGTGCGACCAATAACGCGACCTTGACAGTGGGCAGTATCGCCCTGACCAGCGACGGTGGCCTGTTCGAAGCGACTGCCGGCAGCGCGATGAGCTTCAACGGCAGCACCAATCGTTTCAACGATGGCACACGCTTCGTGGGCGAGCAGCGCATGCTCGGTACCGCGCGCTTTGTCGATGACATCCATTCCGACAACCTGCGCTTCGTCAGCGGCACGCAAAATGGCGGCGACGGCATTTCCCCCGGTTCGCGCGCCCAGCTCGACGGCGTGGTCGGTTTCGAAGGCGGCGATCTGAGCGGTGCGTGGACCATAGCCAACGGCGCAACGCTGACCAGCAGCGGTGCCGCCACCAAGCGCCAGGTGAATTCCGCTATCGTCAACAACGGCACCTTCCGCTGGTCGACGACCACCACGCTGCAGGGCGGTAACAGTTCGAGCTTCACCAATAACGGTCTGACCGAGGTCACTGAGAATGCGACCTTCGAATGGAACTTTGGCGGTCAGCATGCTTTCACCAATGCCGCCAGTGGCGTGGTGCGTGCGACCAATAACGCGACCTTGACAGTGGGCAGTATCGCCCTGACCAGCAACGGTGGCCTGTTCGAGGCGACTGCCGGCAGCGCGATCAGCTTCAACGGCGGCACCAATCGTTTCAACGATGGCACACGCTTCGTGGGCGACCAGCGCATGCTCGGTACCGCACGCTTTGTCGATGACATCCATTCCGACAACCTGCGCTTCGTCAGCGGCACGCAAAATGGCGGCGACGGCATTTCCCCCGGTTCGCGCGCCCAGCTCGACGGCGTGGTC
>JANLSI010000332.1:0-6918 GCA_031362345.1 Pseudomonadota bacterium | reverse complement strand
ACAGCCCCGCGTTCGTCCAGCGCCTCCAGGTCAGCATCGACAAAGCCGGTATGCCGCAGGCATGGCATCATGTCGTCGTCGGCCAGTCGATCAACGCGGGCGGCCCGTTCGAGAGGTTCTGGACCAAGCCTAAGCTCGACGATAACTCGGTCGAAGCCATCGCCGCCTCGCCTTATGTGCGAGACATCAAGGCAAGGCACCTCTCGCTGCACACCCCGAAGACACCGATTACGGTCCTCTGGTGGCGCTCTGTCGGCAACTTCCACACTGCGTTTGCGATCGAGAGCATGATCGATGAACTGGCGCACGCCGCTGGCAAGGAACCGCTCGCGTATCGCTTGGCTCTGCTCAAGGGCAAGCCGCGCTTCGCACGTGCACTTGAAACGGCTGCGACCCAGGCTGGTTGGGGAACGCCCCCGCCCGCAGGCCGGGCACGGGGCATCGCCGTGCACGAGGGGCAAGGCTCGATCGTCGCCGAGGTTGCGGAGGTCTCGGTCGAGCATGGACGCATCCGGGTCCATGCGGTGACGGCGGCGGTCGACTGCGGCACCGCGGTCAATCCACTCGGGATCGAGGCCCAGGTCCAGGGCTCGATCGTGTTCGGGCTCAGCGCGACACTCTACGGCAAGCTGACCATCGAGGCCGGCAAGGTCGTCGAAAGCAACTTCCACGACTATCCCGTGCTGCGAATGTCGGAGATGCCGAAGATCGGTGTTCACGTGATCCGCAGCGACGCACAGATGGGTGGCATCGGCGAACCGGCGACCGCGCTCGTTGCGCCTGCCGTCGCGAACGCGGTGTTTGCGCTCACCAAGCAACGGCTGCGCGCGTTGCCGCTGCGCCTCGCATAGGGTCTCTCGATGTGTACCGTCACGACCATCATGCCCGCCGCATGCACTGTATAGAGACTGGTTTCGGCCGCAGCAATCGATTCGAAAAGGACAGAGACGGATGAGTATCTCCATCGTTGGAACCTGGCGGCTGGTGCGAGCTGAGGCCGTCAATGGCGATGGCGAACCGCTGCCGCCTCCTTATGGCGGCGCACAAGCAATGGGACTTCTATCGTTCAATGCCGATGGACGGATGATGGCCGTGTTGTGCGACGGCCGTCCTGCGCTGCGCGAAGGCGAGGTGCGGGAATATAATTCGTATTGCGGCAATTACACCTTTGACGGCAAGCAACTGAACACGAAGGTCGACGCTTCCACGTCGGCGATTCGGCTGGGCTCCGACCAAGTACGGGATGTAACGACCGAAAGTGACCTGATGGTGCTGCGACCGCCGAAACGTGTGCACGACGAACGAGTCGAGCAACGGACCTTGTACTGGCAGAGGATCTCGGAGGTTTGATGCGAGCACCCTGCGTGGTCCGCGTGTCGCACATAGCGGGTAATCCGGGGACAGTTTACCGATTTCGTGAGGACGCAGCCGCACTGAATAAAATCAGTAAACTGTCCCCAGTTACCTGCACACTGGCATCGAGGCGTCGCTTCACGCTGCTGAAGATCCTCGCCGGCAGGCCGCTACAAGTCGCGGGGCGCCCGTCGACCGCAGGTCCGGGCTGCCTCTCTTGGCCAGGAGACGCGCACATGCTGAACACCGACGAAGAAATCGATCACCGCCGACTGCGACACGAACTCGAGCAGTCGATCACCGCCATCAATCGCAGCCAGATTGGCGCCGTGACCGGCGGCATCGACACCACTGCGTTCATCAACGTGGTCAAGATGGTGGCCTGCCTGCGCGCACGCTATCTGCACCACGTGCTCGAACTCGGCAAAAACTGCCACAGCGTATGCATCACCACCGAGGCGGCCTTGGAACTGCAGCGCTTGCGCCAGGCCTACAGCGAGGCACTCGAGGGCTTCGCCGCCTTGGAGCATGCTGTCAAGCGCGGTTACGTACACATTGCCGACTGAAATCGGCGCTGCCGACAGGCGCAGCGCCGCCATTCAATGCGCGCGCGCTCGCCCGAGCGTGGCCAGCGACGCGGCGTCGCCCGCCAGACTGTCAGCAGATATCGTCACTTCGCGCTCACCGGCGGTGAGCGGCACGGCCTGACGGCGCTGTTGTTCCAGCACTTCCAGAGTCGCTTCCGAGGCATCGTCGCCGCGCGACGCGCGCGCCACGATGCGTCGTCGTAACTCATCCACCGATGCATCACAGTCGAGAATATGGAAGCCTAGCCCGAGGTTGCGCGCGAGGGCGGCAAAAGGCGCCCGTTCGGCCGCGTCGAGGAAGCTCGCGTCGACCACCACGCTATAGCCCGCTGCGAGCGCCGCCTGGCTGAGCGACTGCAGACGGGCGTAGGTCGCGCGCGTCATCTGCGCGGTATAAATCCCGCTATCGGTCGCGCTCTCGCTACGCGCGTCCAGGGCGAGACCAGCGAGGCGCCGCCGTTCGATATCTGAACGCAGATGAATGAAGCCGGTCTGCGCCGCCAACCAGCGCGCGTGATGGCTCTTGCCGCTGCCCGACAGGCCATGGGTCAGCACCAGACCCGGCCGCCCCGTCGGCTGCAGGTAGCGTTCGGCGAGTGCGATGTGGCGGCTCGCCCGTGCGCGTTCAGCCAGCGCGCTGGCGCTGTGCTGGGCGGCGCGCAGCAATGCGACCTTGGCCCGCACCAGCGCGCGATAAGCGCAATACAGTGGCAGCAGGGCCAAGCCCTGATAGTCGTCACGCGTTTCCAGATAACTGTTCAGGAACACGTGACCGAGGGTCGGCGCGTCATGCTGATCGAGATCCATGAGCAGAAAGGCGGCGTCCGACAAGGTGTCGATGATGCGTAGCTCATCGTTGAACTCGATACAGTCGAAGGCTTGCAGTTCGCCTTCATAAGCAACCACGTTAGCGCTATGCAGATCGCCGTGACAGTCGCGCACAAAGCCGGCCGCATGCCGCGCCGCGAAACGCGGCATGGCTTCGTCGAGGCCTTGGCTGAGCAGCGTGTGCAACTGCGGTGGCAAGAGCGGCGCGAGCGGAGCCTCAAGACAGGCGTCAATTTGCGCGCGCACCAAGGCAGCACGGCCGAATGGCGCCGTTGCCTCTGCCGGCGGTGCGCAAGCGTGCAAACGCGCGAGATGCCGGGCAAAGGCGCAGAGGGCGTCAGTGTCGACCGTAGCGCGTGTCAGCAGTGCGTCCAAGCTGGCGTCGAGCGGAAAGCGCCGCATGCGCACCGCGCACTCACGGCTGCCCGCCACTTCGACGTTTTCGACATCCAGATAGATGTGCGGCGCGAAGCGGCGGTTCAAGGCCACTTCGCGCGCGCAGAAATACTGGCGTCGAGCCAGCGTACTGAAATCGATGAAAGCGAAATCGACCGGCTTCTTGAATTTGTAGGCGAACTCGCCAGCCAGCAGCACCAGTGAGATATGGGTCTCGATCAACTGCGGGTCTTGCGCGCGGCCCGCAGCGTGGAGTCTGGCGAGAAACCCTTCGACCAGCTCGGCGAGTGGTGGCTTGTCGTTCACGGCAGCGGCGTGCCCGAACATGATTCCAGCCTAGACGGTGTTCGTCGCATCGGGACTTGCGCGCAGGTACGGCAAGCGAGCACCCGGCGCGTTTGCTGTCGCTGAGGCGGGGAACGGCTGGGGCTCAGGGCGCGAAAGTCGCGGTGACGTGTTCGGTATCGAGGTATTCGCGTATCGAAACGAATTTTCCGTTCCGAATCACCATCATGAAGTGGTATTCGTTCTTGCTATACCCGGCCGTTGGTGATTTCGCCGTAAGACACCGCCTCGACCGACACGCGCTCGCCCTCGGCACACAGGGCGGTGGGCGTCACGCTCAAGCCCTTGGGCGCCTGCGGGGTGACCTGACCGAGTAGCGCGGCGAACTCCGACTTGCTGTAGGTGTTGGACAGCAAGGTCGTGCCGGCCACCCACCAGGTAGCGTCTTCGGCCAGCATCGCCAGGACCTCATCGTACTTGCCGGCGGAAAACACTTGCCAGAACTTGGTGACCAGGGCTTTGTTGTCTTCGATGCTCATCACGAATCTCCGCGTAGTTTTGCTGCGAGCCTAGTCGAACTCGGCACGTTCCGACAGGCCCCGATAGTGTCTGCGCGCGCCGGGCAGGCGCGGCGCGTGACTCGAATTCGGCTAAGCTGGGCGCTGCTAGTTATCTCACCCAGCGGACCCCACGCCGTGCGCATCACTCACCTGTTGTTTCCCGTGCTCGGCCTGTTGTTGCTGGTGCTGGTCTTGGGCCAAGCCGATGTCGCGCAACTGCGCGCCCATATCGAGGTGGTGGGCTGGACGAGCTTCGCGCAGATATGTCTGTTGTTCCTGGTCTATTTTGCCGCCGATGTCATTAACTGGCAGGCGGCGCTGCCGCAGGTGCCGCGCACGCCGCGCTGGTTCGGCCGGCTGTGGCTGGTGCGCATGATCGGCGACGCCTACAACAACGTCACACCGACCGCCGCGCTCGGCGGCGAACCGATCAAGGCCTGGCTCATGAAGCGTCGTTACGGTGTGTCGTGGCGCGACACCGGTGCCGGCATCGTCATCGCACGCACCAGCACCATGTTCGCCCTCATCGTCTTCGTCGCCATCGGCGTGACCTTGGTCTGGCGTCGTCCCGGTCTCGACAGCGCTCAGCAAGGCCTCGCGCTCGCGACGCTGTTGGCCGTGGTGGCCGGCACGGCAGCAATTTTTTTTGTGCAGTATTTCAAACTCTCGACGCGACTGGCGCGTGCCCTGGGCGCGACGCGTTGGGGTGCGCGCCTGGTACGGGCCATCGCCACGGTCGAGGACATCGATCGCCAGTTGACGGGTTATTACCGTGAGCATCGCTACGCGCTCGTCTTGTCGATAAGTGCGGCTTGGCTGGCGTGGGTGTTGGGCGCGCTGGAGGCCTGGGTGATCCTGCACGCACTCGGCGCGCATCTAAGCTTCGCCGATGTGTGGATCATGGAAGCCTTTGTGCAGAGCGTACGTGCTGCGAGCTTTTTCATTCCCGCCGCGCTCGGCACCCAGGAAGCCGCCATGCTAGTCATGGTCAACTGGCTGCTTGGTGTGCAGTCGCTGGGCATTGCCACCGCGCTGGTACGGCGCGCGCGTGAATTATTGTGGATAGCGGCGAGCCTGCTGCTCGGCGCTGCCTGCGCCGCCACGCCACACCAGGTCGGCCAACTCAAGATGGGCGATTGATCGTGGTGTGCACGCCCCGCGATTGAAAGCAGCGGCGGCGCTAGGCATCATGCCCCGCACCCCCCGATGAATGGCAGGCACAGCACGGCATGCGACCCATAGATTATTTTGCGCGCGGCGCGGCCATCGAGCCAACGCGCCCCTTTCTGATCGGCAATGGTCAAACGTATACGTTCGATGCCGCGCGTAGTTTGATCGATGACATCGCACGCGGGCTGTACTCAGCCGGTTTCGCAGTTGGCGATTCGATCGCAGTGTACTCACCGAACGATCCGACGGCGATGCTATGCGTGTTCGCCTCGATGCGCGCGGGGGGTGCGTGGGTGCCGGTCAATGTGCGCAACTCGGCGAGCGCCAATGGTGAGTACATGGCCTATACGCGTACGCGCTGGCTGTTCTTTCATTCCAGTGTGGCCGATCTCGCGCAGCAGGCGATGGCGATGATGCCGGAGTTGAAGGGCGTCTATTGTCTCGACCGCGCCGATTGCGGCGCGCCGATGTTGACGGCGTTCTGTGCGGCCGGCGCCGGCGTCGAGATCCCCGACTGGTCCGATGCCTTCGGCGCGCCCGCCGGGCCGTTCTCGCGCTGGCCAACCGGCGGCACCACCGGGCCGTCCAAGGGCGTGGAGATGAGCAATGCGTCGGTCGTGACCATGATCGAGCTGGGTCTCAAGCATTACGTTGCCGGCCGTGAGGATGACATTGTGCATCTCGCAGTCGCGCCCATCACCCATGCAGCCGGGGCCATCATCGTGATCTTCTCGGCGGTGGGTGGCACCACCGTGGTGTTGCCGGGTTTCGACGCCACCGCCGTGTTGGAAGCGATCCAGACCCATCGCGTCACCCACATCTTTTTGCCGCCGACCGCCTATTACGCCTTGCTTGAGCATCCCGCTGTGAAGAACTACGACTACTCGAGTCTGCGCCAGATCCTGATCGCGGCGGCACCGGTTTCGCCGGACAAGTTCAAGCGCGGCGTGGAAGTATTCGGGCCGGTGATCTGCCAGTGTTATGGTCAGGCCGAGGTGCCGATGCTGGTGTCGATGCTGTCGCCGGCAGTGGTCGCCGCCGCCGCCCACGGTGATCATCCCGAACGATTGAAGAGCTGCGGCAAGGTCACCTCCAGCACCCTGGTCGCGATCCTCGATGACGAAGGCAAGTCGCTGCCGCTCGGTGAACGAGGTGAGATTTGTTGCCGCGGTCCGCTGGTCACGCCCGGCTATTTCGAGAAGCCCGAAGCGACTGCCGAAGCGCGCAAGTTCGGCTGGCATCACACCGGTGATGTTGGCTACCTCGACGGTGATGGATATCTGTACATCGTCGATCGCAAGAAAGACATGATCATCACCGGCGGCTTCAATGTCTTCGCGACCGAGGTCGAGGCACCGATCCTGGCCATGTCAGAAGTGCTGGAGTGCGCCGTGATCGGTGTGCCCGATGACAAATGGGGCGAGTCGATCAAGGCGGTAGTGGTATTGAAACCCGGCGAGTCCTTGAGCGTTGATCAGATCATGGCGCGCTGTCGCGCCAAGCTCGGTGCCATGAAAGCGCCAAAATCAGTCGAGCTGTGGGATGCGATCCCCAAAACCGCCGTCGGCAAGACCGACAAGAAAGCCATCCGCGCGAAGTATTGGGCGGACGCCGAACGGGCGGTGAATTGAGCGAGACATACGAGACCTGTGGGTCCGAATTTATTCGGACAATCACATAAGGGCACCTAGCGCAGGCTCTGGAAGGAATGTCCGAATAAATTCGGACCGACAATAGGG
>JANLSI010000190.1:0-2710 GCA_031362345.1 Pseudomonadota bacterium | reverse complement strand
CTGGCAGCTGCCGCCGGCGCGCGATGGTGGTGAAGATCGAGGGGCTGGCGACTCATCCTATCGTGAGGTGCCTTTCCCGTGCGGTTCGCGGATCACCGCAGCGGACCTCGAGGCCGGAAAATTCCTATGACACAAACAGCTCTATCCGACCGCCCCACCGTCCGATAAACTTAGTTCTGCATTCAGACAGTTCACCGCGCAAGCGGTGGGCGGCCAACCTGGCGGGGAGCGCCAAGGTGGTGTGATCGGGCACGTGCGCCCGGTCGATGCGCGCGGGCCTTCGGCCCAGCGAACCAAGTCTCCTGCGGGGCCGCCTCGGGGCGGACTCGCGATGGATGCATCCGAGACCGGAGTTCTCCATGCAACCGCTCAGCCTGTCGATCCGCGTCGACGCTACAAATCCCGATCACCACCTGTGGAACAACAACGGCACGTGGTGGTGTCACTACACGCTGCATCGCGGCCCGCGCAAGCAGCGCTGCCGCGTCTCGCTCGAGACCGGTTTGCGCAGGAAGGCGCGACTGCGCCGCGACCAGTTGTTCGACGTGCTGCGGCGACTCAGCGCATCGAATCGACAGCCGGACAGAGACGAAGCCGGTCGGACGAATTCACATGGCGGGTGCTCCGTATAAGTTCGCAGCCCGAACTCATCAATCTGTGCACGCGTCGCGCGTTGCTGAAAGCTTTCGTGGGCGCGGCCTTCCTGCCTGCGATCCTCGCTCGATTCGGACCGATCAAGAAGATCCGCGACGAAGAACTCGAGGACGACGGTGCCTGCTGGCTCATGGCTGTCCCTCCTGATAACCCCGCCCACAGCTCCGACGCGGCAATTCCCAGGGGAGATCCGCGGGTTCTGTGCCGAATCTGCTCGCGAGTTCGGCCTCGTCAGGGGACGCCAACTTCGCCGGCGGCAGATCCGAAGCTCATGTGAAATCCATCCACGACGGCTGGTGCAATGTCACGAACCTCCGCCTGGCAGCTCTCGTGCCGACTCCCTATTCACAATGCCCCTCCTCTTGAAGCAAAAGCAATGCGCCCGCGTCCTTCTGCTCGCGCCAGTGCCGACGTTTCGCCTCGAGTAATCGCTCCAGGATCGCTGGATCGATCCGAAACCAGTGCGGACGACCTGGGCCACCGACGATCGCCGGCTCAAGCACGCCCGTACGGGCCCACTGCCGCACGAGGCTCGGCCTCACGCCGAGCTTGAGTGCCACCGCTTGCACCGAGCACAAGCCGTCGGCGCGTTGCCCGGGTGCGCGGTGCGACTTGCGCGATGGGCGGTACAGGTCGTGGTCGTAGCGCACGGCGCGCACCGCGCCGACAGTCCAGGCCAGTTTCGCGCCCGTCTGCAGGCCACGGCGGTTGAGTTCAGCGGCAATCTCCACATCCGTCTTTTCGCATGCGAAGAGCTCGCGCACGAGCGCCAGCGTTTCTGCCGGCGTCGCGATCGAGATGTACTTTCCTGGACGCGGGACCATGAGTTCACTCACGGCTCCGGTCTGCCACAGCACCTGGACGCGGGTCGCGCGCCGCGGCACGTCCACCGGCGTCAAGACCACCTCGCGCACGAGCATGCGCAGCAGGTTCTTGCGCTCGGCGTGCGTGGTCGTCGCTGCGTTCCACACTGAGGGCAAGTCGCGCGCAAGCGCCAGGATGCGCGCCCGATCGTCAGCACTCAGCTCGAGCTTTTCCCGACTGCGGACTTCGCCGTGCTCGCGCTCGAGTCGCACGACTTCGCAAAGCTTGTCGTTCCACTCGCTCTCCAGTGTTCGCGCCACGACTCGGTTGTCCGGATCCACCGCCTTGTAGCGGCGCTCTGCAAGCTGCGCTTCGTACTTGCTGCGCTCCAAGCGCAGCTTCCATTGACCGTCGATCTCTCCGGCCTGACGCTCTGTCTCTCGCAGCACGGCCAGGCCGAGTTCGATCTCGGGCGGCTGGAGCGCTGCGAGGAACAGTTCTGCGACGGCAGAATCGATCGCGACCCCAGACACCACCCAGCAAGCCCCAGCGCCTCGACTTGATCGGCATTGATACACCGCACGCCGACTCGCTCCGCAGTAGTGCACGCACATCCGATGGGCGCAGCGGCCGCACAGCGCAAGACCTTGCAGCAGCGCATGCCCTTCGCGGGCGGCGCCGCGCTGAAAAGGCACGCTCTGGTTGGTGCGATTGTCGTGCAACTTGCGCTGGTTGGCCATGAACTCGTCCCAGCCGATGTAGCCTGGATGATGCTCGCGAAGACAAGTCTTCCAGACGGCTTGCGGCAGCTTCTTCTTGTAGCGTCGACGCAACTTTCCGTCGACGAGCGCCATGCGTTCTTCGCTGCGGCCGTAGACGTACGCGCCGGCATAGATCGGATTGTGCAAGATGAAAAGCACCTGCGAGGCCCTAGGATCCACCCAGCGCAGCACTTTGCTCGCGAGATCCTTGGCTGGCAACTCGAGACCTTGACCTGCGAAGTAGCGCGTAACGGCGTAGGCGCTGCCGTCCAGTCGGAAGCGCTCGAACACCAAGCGAATCGCGCGCTGCACCTGCTCGTCGGGATCGAAACGAAAGCGCGCGGTCGCGACGTCCCACTCAAAGCCGGCCGGAGGACAGAATGACAGCGCGCCCCGGCGCGCCATGTTAAGCCGACCGCCGTACAGGCCCAGGCGCATACATTACAGCTCAGCAACGCTCAACGTTCCCTAGATCCCCAAGAGCACGCGAT
>JANLSI010000187.1:0-9743 GCA_031362345.1 Pseudomonadota bacterium | reverse complement strand
GCGCAAATCGCGCGACGAGTTTGGAGGTGTCGTCGGGATGAAGAGCGCGTGCCGCGATGTGACGTTTACGCGTCGGGATCGGAAGGGCGTTGAACAGAGAAATGGCTGGGGGACTAGGATTCGAACCTAGACTGGCGGAGTCAGAGTCCGCTGTCCTACCGTTAGACGATCCCCCAAGGAGGGCGCGAGTTTAATTCAGATCGGCGAGCGCATAAAGCGCGAATGCAGAATCGACGCGCCCGTTTGTCACTCTGCGCGTTGGGACGCGGAGCTGGACTCCGCTTGCGTCTCGCACCACTGGATGAGGCTGTGCAATTGGCGTGAGATTTCCAGCGACTCCTGCATCAGCTCGGTCGAACGTTGCATGCTGATCAAATCGAGTTGCGCGGCGAGATAGAGCTGGGTGCGCAGCTCTGCACAGCTTGATCGTGCACGCTCTAGACAGCGGGCAAACTGCCGTCGTGACGAGCGCTCATAGCCCGCTGCAATCTGTGCAGCGAGCGCGAGGCTGGCGCTCGTGATGCGTTCGTGGAATACCACGTCGTCGCACTGGTGCGTGAGCGTGTAGGTTTGGATGGCGAGACCGCAGGCGCGGTTCCAGATGCTGAGACTGTGCAGGGCATTCATGCCACGACCTCCTTGTCGGTGTAGCTACACCCGGGCGTCCTGCCCGGGTTTCGGCTTGTCTAGAGGCCGGCGCAGCGGCCCTAACGATTAGCGCTTCGAGTACTGCGGACGCTTGCGGGCTTTATGCAGGCCCACTTTCTTGCGCTCGACTTCACGTGCATCGCGGGTCACGAAGCCAGCCACGCGCAGTGGGCGGCGCAGGGACTCGTCATAGGCGATGAGGGCGCGGGTGATGCCGTGACGGATGGCACCTGCCTGGCCTGTGATGCCACCACCTTCAACCGTGACGTTGATGTCAAAGTCGTGGGCCATGTTCACGGTTTCCAGGGGCTGACGCACGATCATGCGACCCGTCTCACGACCGAAGTACTGGTCGATGGATTTGGTGTTGATGGTGATGTTGCCACTGCCGCGCTGCAGGAAGACCCGCGCGCTCGAACTCTTGCGGCGACCGGTGCTGTAAAGAACTTCGTAGGCCATGGGCTCAGAACTCCAGTTGAATCGGCTGCTGGGCCGTATGCGTATGAACCGGGCCGGTGAAAATCTTCAGCTTGCGCATCATCTCGCGACCCAGAGGACCTTTGGGTAGCATGCCCTTCACGGCGCGCTGAATGACGGTTTCAGGGGATTTGGCCAGCAGCTTTTCGAAGGTGATTTCCTTCATGCCGCCGATGTAGCCCGAATGGTTGTAGTAGATCTTGCCCTTGGCCTTGTTGCCCGTGACCCGGATCTTTTCGGCATTGACGATGACGATGTAGTCACCCGTATCCATGTGCGGCGTGAAGATGGGTTTATGCTTGCCACGCAGGCGTTTGGCTACTTCGGCCGCCACACGGCCCAGCACCTTGTCATTAACATCGACCAGGTACCAGTCACGTTTGATCGTGTCCGGCGTCGCAGTGTAAGTTTTCATTGGGTCGTCTGACTGGTTCGGAAAAAGAGGCGCAATGGTACGGATGAGCGCCAGGAGTGTCAATGCAAAACCCTGTAATTCCGCCATATTTTCGCTGGCATTCGAACCTTGCTGAGAAATCGATAGCGGTCTGTGCGCCATGAAAAGCTACTCGCGCCTCGATCACTTGCTCACGCGTGCCGATTCCCTGTTGCGGGCGGCGACGCGCACCGGTGCTGCGCAATTACGCACGACACCCGGTGACGACCTGCCCGAAACCCCGCTTGCTAGTGGGCCGCGCCGCCAGGCTGCCGGCCTTATGCGGGTCAACCACGCCGGTGAGGTTTGTGCCCAGGCGCTCTACGTTGGCCAGGCCGCGTTGGCCCGCGACACTGACAACCGCGCGGCCTTGCTTGAGGCGGCCGGTGAGGAGGGTGATCACCTTTACTGGTGCGAGCAGCGTCTGGCGGAACTCGGCAGCCGCAGCAGCCGCCTCGACCCGCTCTGGTTTGCCGCTTCCTGTGTCATCGGCATGGCAGCGGCCGCTAGCGGCGACCGGCGGAGCCTGGGCTTTGTCGAAGAAACCGAGCGTCAGGTCGTGCGGCATCTGGACGGCCATCTCGGCCGTCTGCCTGAGGCAGATCTGCGCAGCCGGGCTATTGTCCTGGCCATGCGCGACGATGAGGAACGGCATGCCAACGACGCCCAACTTCGCGGCGCCGTGCCGCTCGGCGGCCTGCTACGCGGCGCGATGGCCTGGGCCGCGCGGGTCATGACGACGGTCTCTTATTGGGTCTGAGCACCGTGCGATGGACACTGCGGCGTTGAAAGCCGCGAGGCGCGCCCCTACCCTGGGGCCATGAAACCGACAGCTATGCTCTCCTTACGACTCCTGGCGCTTGCTTGCGTTTGTCTGTGGACCCTGGCGGCAACGGCCGGGCTGCCGCCCGCCATCGACGGCGACGCCTTGCCCAGCCTTGCGCCGATGCTTGAGAACGTCACACCGGCGGTGGTCAATATCGCGAGCGAAGGGCATGTCGAGATGCAATTGAACCCCTTGTTCAACGACCCCTTCTTTCGGCGCTTTTTCAACGTTCCCGACCAGCCTTTGAGCCGCAAAACCCAGAGTCTGGGCTCGGGTGTCATCGTCGACGCCGCGCAGGGCCTGATCCTGACCAATAACCATGTCATCGCCAATGCCGACAAAGTTATGGTCAACCTACGCGACGGGCGCAATTTCAAAGCCGAGCTGGTCGGCAGTGACCCCGACAGCGACGTCGCAGTGATCAAGATCAAGGCCACCAAGCTGGCCGCACTGAGGCTCGCCGACTCCGACAAACTGCGGGTCGGCGACTTCGTGGTCGCCATTGGCAACCCCTTCGGGCTAGGGCAAACGGTGACGTCTGGCATCATCAGCGCGCTCGCACGCAGCGGCCTCGGCATTACCGGTTATGACGACCTGATCCAGACCGATGCCTCGATAAACCCGGGCAATTCCGGCGGCGCATTGGTCAATCTGCGTGGCGAACTGGTCGGCATCAACACCGCCATCTATTCCCAGAGCGGTGGCAATGTTGGCATCGGATTCGCCATCCCGGTCAATATGGCCCATCAAATCATGCTGCAGCTGGTGTCCCATGGGCAGGTCAAGCGTGGCTACTTAGGGGCGCAGTTCCAGGATCTGAATCCCGAACTCGCTGAGGCCTTTGGTTTGCGTGCCGACAAGGGTGCAGTGGTGGTGGATGTCACCGACGGCTCGCCAGCCGCCGGTGCCGGACTCGTGCCGGGCGACGTCATCACCCATATCAACAGTCGCGCCATCGCCAATGCCGCAGAGCTGCGTAATCAGATCGGTTTGATTCGCAGCGGCGAGAAAGTTGAAGTCGGTCTGCTGCGCGAGGGGGTGCCGGCCCGTGCGACCCTGGTGATTGCCGATCGCGACCAAGGGGTGAGTGCCAGTGGTCAGTTCCGCAACGAACGTTTCGCCGACACCACGATCGGCGAGATTCCCCAAGATTCGCCGGCCGCTGGCCGCCTGCAAGGCGTGATGGCCTATAAGGTCGACCGCGGCTCGCGGGCGTGGCTGGCGGGACTGCGCGCCGGTGACATCATTCTCTCGGTCAATCGCCAGCGGACACCGTCCTTGCCGGCCTTTCTAGCGGTGGTCAATCAGGCCCAGGGCGCGCTCCTCTTGAGTGTGCACCGAGGTAGTCAGAGTGCCTATCTGGTCATCAAGTAGCGCGTTCAGACGCAGTATTCGACGCCGCGTAGTTTCGCCTCGCGCACCACGGTCGCCAGACACTGGATGACCTGTGGGCGGGCAAAGCCGCGTCGGTAGAACACCGCGATGGTGCGCGTCGGTTGCGGCGCGACAAACGGCCGCACCACCAGATGCTCAGCCAACTCATCGTTAATGCGCATGGTCGCAGGCAGGATGGTTACACCTGCGCCCATGGCCACCATCTGGCAAATGGTTTCGAGCGAACTTCCTTCGAGGGTCTTCTGCAGCGCTCCGAGCGCCGCTCCGAGCGGGCAGATCTCGATAACCTGATCGCGAAAGCAATTGCGCGCACCGAGCAGTAGCAGCGTGTCGGCGGTTAGGTCGGCGGGCGCCAGGCGCCCCTTCTTGGCCAGCTTATGGCCGACCGGTAGCGCGATATGAAAGGGCTCGTCGTAGAGCGGGCGCGACAGGAGCTGGGGATCGACATAGGGCAGCGACATGACTGCGGCGTCCAATTCACCGCGCTTGAGTTGCGCGGCGAGCGCGTCGGTGAAGTTCTCTTTTACCACCAGCGACATATTGGGTGCGTGATGTTTGAGGCCCGAGATCAAACGCGGCACCAGATAGGGACCGACCGTGTAGATCACGCCTAAGCTGAGCTGACGGCCGAGTGGGTCGCGGGCGGCTGCGGCGATTTCGCGCACGGCATCGGCGGCGCTCAGCACGGTTTCGGCCTGCGCAACAATGGTCGCGCCGATATCGGTGACCAGCACATCGGTATGGCTGCGCTCGAACAGGCGCACACCCAAATCCTCTTCGAGCTTGCGCACCGCCACGCTCAACGTCGGCTGGCTGACGAAACAGGCCTCAGCAGCCTGGCCGAAATGACGCAGCCGCGCCACAGCAACGATGTAGCGCAGCTCGGTCAGGGTCATGACGCTGCGGCTCGCACTCTAGACTAACGGCGTCATGATTCTGGCAGCGCGGGTGCCTGCCATCAGGCGTGGGCACGGCGCGCTGCGCGTTGCGCGCGCGGGTCGCGGCCCTGACGGCGCAGCAGCAGGGCCTCGAACAGCGACAAATCGACGTATTCATGCTCATCCGGGCTGCCTTGCAGCACCGTGAACGGGGCGTTGGGTTCGCCGGCGGAATCAACCACCAAATCGGCATCGGGAAAATCATGATCGCGAGTGAAGCGATGGGTGGTGACGATGGTGACCAACTGCGCCGCGCGTGCCGCTGCCAGCCCGTTGAGGGTGTCTTCCAGCGCGACCGTATGGCGGGCAGCGCTGCCTAGTTGTGCCAAGGTAGTCAGGTAGACGGCGGGTGAGGGCTTTTTCTGCGACACACAGTCGCAGGTCACGATCGCCAAGAACCATTGTCGCCAACCGCAGGGCAGATTGTTGTCGAGCAGGGTTTCGACGTTGCTGCGTGCAGAACTGGTGGCAATCCCGAGCTTCAGTCCGGCCTCGCGCGCTTCGTCCAGCAGCCGACGAATGCCGGGTCGCAGGCGCACTTCGCCCTCGGTCAGCATGGCGGCGTATTTGCGCGTTTTGGCCTTGTGCATCGCGACTACGAAATCTTCGAAGGCGGCGTCGCTCGCGAAGCGTCGGCGTAGGCCTTTGCCGTAATTGGCGATGCGCTCGCGCCCGCCGGAGATGGCCAGCAGTTCGCGATACAGTTCCGGCGTCCAGTGCCAGTCCAGCCCGTATTCCTGGAAGACGTGGTTAAACGCCAGCCGATGGACGTCCTCGGTGTCGGCCAACGTCCCGTCGACGTCGAAAATGATGGCTTTAAGTGTCTTCACGGCAAACGTTCGACTCTCGACCTGGGCCCGACTTGTTCGTCAAGTCTAAGGCAGTGATGCTTATTAAGCGATTGATCGCGTGTGCGTAAGCTCACGTTTGGTAACGAGAACACTGCCCCGCAGCGCGCTGCTCAGGGCTCGGAATCCGTCACCTGCGGAGAAGCTTGTCGGCTCGTCGGGTTAGAAGCTTCAGGGCCCTCAAGTTCCACGCGCTCGATTTTCTCGAAACGCTCGCTGATTTTTCGCGCCGAGATATTGACCTCGTCGACGTCCTTGTTGGCCAGCTGGATGTGTATCGCGAGCTTGTCCATACGCATACGGAAACGCTGGAAATCGTCACCCAGATGGCCGAGATGCTTCTGAATGATGTCGACTTGCTCGCGGGTCGCGGCGTCTTTCAGAACCGCCGAAGCGGTGTTCAAGATCGCCCACAGCGTGGTCGGCGAAGTCAGCCACACGCGCTGGGACTGCGCGAGGTCGACCAGGTCCGGATGATGGGCCTGGATTTCGGCGAATACCGCTTCGGCCGGGATGAACATGATGGCGCTGTCAGCGGTCACGTCGCGCACGATGTAACGCTCTGCGATGTCCTTGATGTGTTTGCGGATGTCCTGCTTGAACTGCCCTTCGGCACGTTTGCGGTCGACTTCGGCGCGTGAGGTGTCGGTCATGAAGCGGAACGCTTCGAGCGGGAATTTCGAGTCGATGCAGATAGTGCCGATCGGATAAGGCAGGAACAACGCGCAGTCAGCGATGCGGTCGTTGCCGAGGCGATGCTGGAGCGCATAGCTCTGGGGCGGCATAACGTTGGCGACCAGTTGCGCAAGCTGTACTTCGCCAAAGGCGCCGCGCGAGCGCTTGTCGACCAGAATCTCTTGCAGACTGACGACGTCGATCGACAGCGCAGTGATTTTTTTCTGTGCCTCGTCGATCAACGCCAGGCGCTTGATCACGTCGGTGAAGGTCGCGGTGGTCTTCTCGAAACCATCGGACAGGCGCTTGTCGACCTGGCCGGCGATTTCCTTGAGACGTTCATCAGTGACCTTGGTCAGAACCTCGACGCGCTGACCGAGATCGGTCGAGTTGCGCAGCAGCGCTTCGCCGAGTTGCTGGTGCAAGCTGTCGAAGCCGCTACGCATGCTGTCCTGCAGTGTGGCGAGTGCGCGGGTGTTCTGCTCTTCGCCGCGCATGCGGTGCTCGGCGAGGCTGGCGGTCAGCTGTTCGCGCTGTTCGGTCAACTGGCGCAGCAGCTGCGTGCGGTCCTCGGCCAGGGTGGCCGCAAGCGCCAGTTTGAAAGCGTCGACACGACCGCCAACTTGTTCGCGCAGCTGGGCATTGTCCTCGGCGAGTTGACTGTGCAGGCGGCCGACGCGTTGGTCGATCAATTCGCTAGTGGCCTGCGCGGCAGTTAACTGAGCAGCGATCGCATCGAGACGCATATCTGCGCTCTGCAGACGACCGACGCGGCGCCAGATCAAGATTTGCAGGACTAGAGCCCAGACGGCCACGGCCGCCACCACGGCGAGTGCCACCGCTACGGTATCGACGGGCAAGCTTGAGAAGTTCACAGGGTCAGACGGCGGCGCGCGCGAAGGGGCTTGGTGGCATACTGGCCTCAAGTGCTGTGAAGTCCGCGCGATGCGGGTGCGAGGCCGTGCAGGCGGCCAATTTCGATTCTAACGTGCGGAGTCCTCTATGGTCGATCGCAGTGACATTGATGCAGCCGCCAAGCAGCCACGCAAAGGCCGTGGCGCGACGCTGTCGCCGGCGCCGCGCTATGTCGATCTCGAACGCGAAGGTTTCGATGACGGCTGGGGCAGCGCTGACGAGGCACCGGCCGCCTTGCACACCACGGTCACCGCAGAGCGCATACAAAGCCTCATTAATCGCAATCAGTCGCCGGACCTGCCTTTCAATCTGTCCATCAATCCCTACCGTGGCTGCGAGCACGGCTGTGCTTATTGCTACGCGCGGCCTGCCCACGCCTATCTGGATCTTTCACCGGGGCTCGATTTCGAGAGTCGTCTATTCTCTAAACCCGACGCCGCAGCGGTGTTGCGCCGAGAACTCGCCAAGTCGGGCTATCGCTGTGAATCCATCGCGCTCGGCGCGAATACCGATGCCTATCAACCCATCGAAAGACGCTTGCGCATTACACGCGCCATCATCGAAGTCCTCGCCGAGTGTAATCACCCGTTCAGTATCGTCACCAAGTCGACGCTGGTGGAACGTGATATCGATCTGCTGGCGCCACTGGCGGCGCGTGATCTGGTGCAGGTATTCGTTTCGATCACGACGCTGGATCGCGAACTGGCGCGACGTATGGAGCCGCGTGCGGCGGCACCGCAACGGCGGGTCGAGACCCTACGTCGGCTGGCCGCTGCCGGCATCCCGAGCGGCGTGATGTTCGCGCCGGTGATCCCGGCTTTGAACGATCACGAACTTGAGCGCGTGCTCGAACATGCCGCCCAGGCCGGTTGTCGTTACGCCGGGTATGTGATGTTGCGCTTGCCGCGCGAGGTCAATCCCTTGTTCAAGGACTGGCTGGCCAGCCACTACCCCTTGAAATACGAACGCGTCATGCATCGTATCCAGGACGTGCGCGGCGGGCAGGATAGTGACAGCCGCTTCGAGCATCGCATGAAGGGCGAGGGGGTATTCGCACAACTGGTAGCGCAGCGTTTTGCACGCGCCTGTCGCAGTCTGGATCTGAACAAGTCGCGTTACCAGATGAACACGCGCTTATTCCAAGCTCCACGGCCGGATTCACCGCAGCTCAGTCTGTTTTGACTCGAAACGCGTCGCTAATTGATCGATGTCGAGGTCGGCACCGCATCGGTGCTCGGCACACTCGTTCCGAGGTCCCAATCGGTCCCCAGCAAGGTCTGATCGAGCAGCGCGAGGAAGGAATGCAACAAGGTCGGATTCAAAGCCAGGTCGATGCCGCCGCCGTGATCTGGCGCCAGGGTCAGGGTCATGCCGCCGCCGTCCTGGGGGCGCAATTGACCGCGGGTCAGCAGTACCGGCGCTTCGCCCAGTGGCAGCGCGCGGCTAAGGCCTTTGTAGGGCGTCGCAAAGTCGCTGCGCTGGCGCGCGACTTCGTGCTCGAAGCGTAGCAGCTCCTGTTTGGCGAGTGGGTCGGCCTGGGTCTGGATACGTGGTTGTGCTGCGAGCGCCTGGGCCAGCGCCGGACGGACGGCCTTGACGAAACGACGCGTCAGCCAGCAGCGGAATTCTTCCTTGTCCTGGGTCGACACCCGCAGCAGCAAGCGATCCTCGCCGGCGACGAATGAGATCTGTATCTGGTCGAGTTGTGACATGCGCGTGTTGAGTGTCTAACGAGTGAGGTCCGTTGGCAGCGCTGCGGGTGCCCGACCCTAGCATGGTCCTCTATCATGCCGGCTGACAATTCCACCGCGACCCACGAGCCGGTATCGGCGGCGCCCATCAAAGAGACAGCATGAACCTATCACCGACCCGCCTGGCGCGGACGCCGCTGGCGCGCTATCAGGCCGACCTCAAGGCCGGCCGTATCACCTACGACGCCGCCCAGGCGGCGGCCGTGGCGCACGCTGAACGCATTTTTCAGGAACTGACCGCCAGCACCAACAGCGGCGGCCTCATCGGCAAACTGTTCGGCCGTCGCAAAGCGCTGTGGTCTGGCGTGCGCGGGCTCTACTTGTGGGGCCGGGTCGGTCGCGGCAAGACCTACCTTGTCGATACGTTCTTCGATTGCCTACCCTTCGCGGCCAAGCAACGCATTCATTTCCACACCTTCATGCGCCAGACCCACGCCGAATTGCGCCATCTCAAGCTGCACGCCGATCCGCTCAAGCATGTCGCCGCGCGCTGGGCGGCAAAACAGCGCGTGCTGTGCCTGGACGAATTCCACGTCGGCGACATCACCGATGCCATGCTGTTGGCCAATCTGCTTGAAGCCCTCCTAGGCCATGGCGTGACCGTCATTGCGACGTCCAACGAGGCACCCGATGAGCTCTACGCCGGCGGCTTGCAGCGCGAACGATTCCTGCCCGCGATCGCCATGATCAAGGGCGCGCTGGAGATATTCGAACTGGCCGGCGAGACTGACTACCGGCTGCGTGCGCTTGAACAGGCCCCGGTTTTCTACCGTTGTGGGCGAGGTTCCTGTGATGCGGACCACCCGCGCAGTTTAGCGAACAAGAACAGCGGGCTGG
>JANLSI010000172.1:0-2816 GCA_031362345.1 Pseudomonadota bacterium | reverse complement strand
GGCGAGACCAGCGCCGCCTTGTTGAAACTGCAGCCCGTGACCTTTCATTACAAGGTCGCCGACGAGCAGGGTGAGCAGCCCCTCCAGTTTGGCTTGATCGCGGAAGACGTTGCCGCAGTACTTCCGCAATTGGTGATTTACGACGAGTACAACCAGCCGGAAACGGTCGCCTATCAGGCGCTCTCCAGCCTGCTGCTGAACGAGTTTCAGATAGAGCATAGACGAGGTCTGGCCAGCGAAGCCCGCGCGCAACTTGAACTCGCCGCGCTCACGGCGCGCACCGCCGCCGCAGAGGCACGCGCGATGGCCGCGACCGAGGGACTGGCAACGGCGCGTGAGGAAGTGCAACGGGGCCGACAGGAACTGGTTTCGTTGCGCGCGCAGATGCGTCAGGTGCAGCAAACGGTGCAGCGGCTAGTGGCGGCGGCGCAAGGTCCCGACACCAGCGTCGCTGCGGTCGCCCCCTAGGCATCGTTTGTTGACCTTTTGTTGACCTGGGGACTACCGTCGGATAAACCAGCCAAGGAGAGAACAAAATGCGCGTAGTAGTAGAAGAAACGGTGGCGGCAGCCGCCGACAAAGTGTTCGCCGTGATCGGTGATTTCGCCGGCCTGGAGAAGAACGAGATGATCAAGGATTTCACCGTCACCGGCACGGGGGTCGGCGCGGTGCGTAGCATCACCCTCGCCAATGGCGGTGTGATCGAAGAGCGGCTTGAGAAGCACGATGCGCAGGCGCGCACCTTCACCTACGCCATCATCAACGAACAGACCGCGTTGCCGGTCGCGAAGTATGTGTCGACGGTGGTCGTCACCGCCATCGACGCCGCCTCATCGAGCATCCACTGGTCGAGCAGCTTCGAACCAGTCGGCATTACCGAGGCTCAGGCCGAGGCCATCATTGCCGGTGTCTACAAGGGCGGCATTGCGCGCACGCGGCGCCGATTGGGGCTCTGACCGCAAAAGCAGAAACCGCGCCGGCCTGCGATTGTCCCCGTGCTAGTCAGCCGGCCGGCGGCGGCCCCGGTGGCGAAGGCGGCGTCATCTTGCTCTCGCGCCGTGCGGCCCGACGTTTGCGCCGCTGCTTCAAGGTCTCGAACACACCGGACACGGCGTAGCCACCGAACATGATCAACAGCACGCTGGCCGGCTCAATGGAGATCAAGACAAAGCCCATGACTACCGCCAGCACGGTGACGAAAGGTACACGACCGTGGAGGTCGAATTCCTTGAAGCTGTAATAACGCATATTGCTGACCATCAGCAGCGCGGTCGCGACCGTGACGAACATCGCCGCCGCCATCATGAGCCCCGACTCGCGCGCGCCGATGTAATCGCCAAACCAGACCAGCGCGCCGACCAGCGCCGCAGCCGAAGGACTCGGTAGCCCTTGGAAATAGCGCTTGTCGGCCACGCCCACCTGGGTATTGAAACGCGCTAGACGCAAAGCCGCACCGGCGGCGTACATGAAGGCCACCACGAAACCGAGCTTGCCCAGTCCGCGCAAGGCCCATTCATACATCACCAGCGCTGGCGCGACGCCAAACGACACCATGTCGGCCAAGCTGTCGTACTGCGCACCGAAATCGCTCTGGGTGTTGGTCATGCGCGCAATGCGGCCGTCCATGCCATCGAATACCATCGCCACCAGGATCGCGATAGCGGCGGCCTCGAAGCGGCCGTTGATAGCGGCGACGATGCCGTAGAAGCCGGCGAACAAGGCGCTGGTGGTAAACAGATTCGGCAATAGATAGATACCGCCGCGCCGCTTATTGGGCGGTAGCGGTGACGGCGCTGCGGGCGGCGCGTCTGGCGGTGGGGATGGCGCGGCTTGCATGGGCTGACCCTCTTTGACCGATCGGCGCTTGGGCTTGCACCGCTGAAATGAAGGCGGCCTGCCGGCAGCGCCCTCAAGCTTCATTATCCTCGATCAGGCACGGCTTTGCGCCGCGCTCGCAGTGCACGGCGGCCACGCCGAAGGTGGCCGCCTGGCTGCTGCGCAAGGCCTTAGTTGCGGCTCTTGTCGACCAGCTTGTTCTTGCCGATCCACGGCATCATGCCGCGCAAACGCGCACCGACTTCTTCGAGCTGGTGGGCAGCAGCATTACGACGTTTAGCCTTCAGCACCGCCGTGCCGGTGCGGTTCTCGCCTATCCATTCGCGCGCGAATTCGCCGTTCTGGATCTCGGCGAGGATCTTCTTCATCTCGGCGCGGGTCGCGTCGGTAACGATGCGCGGACCGCGGGTGAAGTCACCGTACTCGGCGGTGTTGGAGATCGAGTAGCGCATGTTGGCGATACCGCCTTCGTAGATCAGATCGACAATCAGCTTCACTTCGTGCAGACACTCGAAATAGGCCATCTCGGGCGCGTAGCCGGCCTCGACCAGAGTCTCGAAACCGGCTTCGATCAAGGCGGTGATGCCACCGCACAAGACGGTCTGCTCGCCGAACAAATCGGTCTCGGTCTCTTCGCGGAAATTGGTCTCGATCACGCCAGCCCGCGCGCCGCCATTGGCGCAGGCATAGGACAGGGCAATGTTTTTAGCCTGGCCAGAGGCGTCTTGATAAATCGCAATCAGGCTCGGCACGCCGCCACCCTGCTGATAGGTGGAACGCACCAGATGGCCCGGACCTTTGGGCGCGATCATGATGACGTCGAGGTCGGCGCGCGGCACTATTTGGCCGAAGTGAATATTGAAGCCGTGGGCAAAGGCCAGTGCCGCGCCCTGCTTGATGTTGGCTTGAATCTCGCTGGCATAGAGATCCGCCTGCTGCTCGTCAGGGGCCAGAATCATCACCACATCGGCGGCCTTCAC
>JANLSI010000074.1:0-4354 GCA_031362345.1 Pseudomonadota bacterium | reverse complement strand
GAAGAGCTCGGTGTGCAGAGCAGCGCCGTGCTGGACCAAGATGGACGTTTCGTGTTGCGACTGGAGGGCTTCACGGCGGTACACCCCCTGACGGCACCAGGCTGAAGGCAGACCCCTCCTTACCTACGGCCGCGAGGCTGGCTAGACACCCGGCACAGTGTCGCTCGCACCCGCTGTCGATTACTTCCGTATCGCAAGAATGCCGCTCGGTTTGCGCGTGCGGGCGGATATGCGCGTCACCTAATCGAGGAGGACAACTAAGCAAACAAACACCTACACTTCGTCGCAGCCCACTCGCTCAAGGACGGCTTCGCCCCTGCCTCATTTTTGAGCTGGCGCTGCCACGCGGGTCTTACATCGCCGTATTGCTTACACCTATGGAGAGATTGCGATGCCTAAGTATTTGTTCGTGTACCACGGCGCTAAGCCGCCTTCGACTCCCGCCGAGAGCAAAGCCACGATGGATGCCTGGGGGGCATGGTTCGGCTCGCTGGGCACAGCGGTCATCGACGGCGGCAACCCAGTCGGCCCGTCGATCACGGTGAAACCCGACGGCTCGCTCAGCAGCGGCGGCGGCGCGAATCCGGCCGTCGGCTACAGCCTGATCGAGGCCTCGAATCTAGAGGATGCGCACAAAAAGGCGTGCGGCTGCCCGCTCCTGAAAGCTGGCGGATCTATCGAGATCGCGCAAGCGATGGACATGTAAGGGTGTCTGCCGGTCCCCTGTGAGCCACCGAAGCGGACTCAGAAGCCGCGACGCTGTTGGCATTTAGATATTGGAAGCTGGCCCATAGGGGCGTCGACGCCACGACTCAATCGGAGGCCGGAGCCACCAGACAGCGGAAAATGCCCCGCCGCTCAAGGTTACCGTCGGCGAGCGATAGAGTTCGAACATCCTACGCCACTGGGGTCGACTCACAGCAGCCTTTCGCAGGTCGGAATTCTTTCCCCAGATTGCCGACTCGCCGTAATCAGAACTGCCGCCAGACGACAGTTCTTCTTACTGTTATTTTCGACGCTCAGATGGCGCGTCGGCGTATGAGTCCAAGACAACCGAAAGCCGAACCAATCAACCAGATGCCGGCGGGGACAGGGACGGGTGTTGCGACGAAGCTGACCTTAAGTTGATTTTGCGGCTGGGAGATCAGTGAAGCGAATGAGGCACCCGCTGTCCCCGTCGCGGACAGGGTGAGATCGGCACTGAATCCGAAGCTGGAGAAGGGCGGGATCGGCGCGGTCGGATTGATTGACCAGTATCCGGCGGAGAAGCCCGGTATCGCGGTCGTTGTCGTCCTATTTAAGTCTTCATCAAATGCAAATAAAGGACTGCCGTTCAAGGCCAACGATCCGGCCCAATGGGCGTTGGTAGTGTTGCCACCCGCCTCATTGAATACCAAGTTACCGAGGAATCCAGTCACGGTGCTAAGCACGAAGCCCGGTTTGGCACTGATGGTATAGCTGGGTACCACAAACGTGCTGGACGCCGCAGGCCCAAAGCTCACGACGTTCACGACGCTCGGTACCGACCAGGCGAAGTTCACCGCGCCGCTGCCGCCCGTACCCGTGGGATCGCCAAAGGCCGTGGTGTTGTCGTAGTCCAGCAAATAGGAGCCAAAGTCGAGCGTCGCGGCGGAGGCTGACAAGCTTGCCGCCAAGCCCAAAGTTCCTAGAAGTGCGTATCGCAATTTCATAATTACTCCATGTACGGTTCGAAAGGTGTGGCCCATGACGCGTGGTAGCACGTTTGGGCAGGTGCCGGTCGACACCCGAGTTGAACAGTATTCACAGTTGGTTTCGCCAACAACGGCGAAACTTGTGATACTTCTGGCCCATGTCTTGTGAAAGATTCACAACCCGATGATAGCCGCCACCGAAAACGCGGGACTGGTGCAGGCCCTAGTGGCGCTGTCGACACTGCGCCTGGCCGCTCCCGCCGCAGCGGCGTTGGATGCGACCCGCTCCGAACTCGCGAGACGCCTGCACGAGGCGGTCGTCGAGCAGGTCTCGGCGTTCTCCGCCTCGGGAAACCCGGAGTTGCTGCCCGATCTCGAGGGCCATGCGCAGGAGCATGTCGCTGAGTTGCGCCGCTTGCTGGGCGGCGCAGCCGTAGGCGACTTTGAATTCGTGCGCGCCCATACCCGCCGTCGCGCGACCCAGCGGTTTCCGCTCGAAGCCTTGCTGCAAGCCTATCGCTGCCTGCAGGCGGTGCTCATGCAGTGGGCTCGCAATAGCGTTTCTTCAGCCAGCGCGCGAGACCGCGAGACGGCGTTGGACGGCCTAGCCGTGGAATACGCCAGTGCCGTCGGCTTGGTCGCAGCAGCGGCCTATGTCGATCAGACCCGCGTGATCGCCGAAGCAGAGGGTGACCGGCGCTCCGAACTGTTGAACATACTCGTCAGTGGTTACGACGAGGCCGACGCTCAAGTCGCACGGCTGCTCAAGCGCGCCGGCTACCTGGAGCAGCGCCTCAGTTTCTGTGTCGCGCAGGTGCAATCCACCGACCCGCTGGAAATGGAGAACCCGCCGCGCGCGCAACGCATTGGCGAAGCGATCCTCGAGTCGGTGGCCTCGCTTCCGGCCCGCGCGCTCGTCGGAGTGCGGGGTAAGCTGGTGACTGCTGTGTTCTCCGATGTGCGGCGCGTGTCGGGCTGGACCGCGCCGCAAGCCCGTCTCGCCGACCGCATCCTGCCACGGCTGCTTACACTCGGTCCTTCGGTCCTGATCGGGCTGTCGAGCGACCAGCCCTCGACCGCCTTCATCCCACGCGGTATCCATGAAGCGACGCTGGCGCTGGACTTTGCGAGCGTCGGTGAGCGTGTGGTGTCTTTCTCGGCGCTGCCAATCAGGCGGCTGCTCATTCACCGCGGGGCTGACTACGTGCAAGCAGCACTACCAACCTGGCTCTCGCGCTTGCGCGAGGCAGACGCGAAGTCACCCGGCACGCTGGTGAAGTCGCTGCGAGCCCTGGCAGACGCCGACATGAATGTACAACGCGCCGCGCGTGAACTGGGCGTGCACGCTAACACTCTCTCTGCGCGCATCCAGCGCGTCACCGAACTCACGGGCCTGGACGCCCAGCGTTACCACGACCTCACGCACCTGCTGTTGGTGGCCGACTGTGGGCGGCTCTGAGCCCGCCCAGTTTTGTTGTTCGGGAAAATGCTCAGTGCACAACGCGGGAGTGGGCGCTGGGGAAATGGTGCTCGCGCAGGGCTAACGGCAGACCTTGATGAATTTGCGGCATGCGCGTCTCTCAAACCTGGAAAATAGTTCAGCGCCTGACTCTTCGCCTTTTTCAAATCGAGCCCGATGCTTCTTTGCTCTACAAGCAGCACGCCTTTCCAGAATAGATCTATATACCCGCACCGGTCGCCGAGATGCTTCACTGGCTCCTCGAAGGCTGCCACTCGGCGAGTCGGCATTCCGAAAACATCAAATAGCTCTCTATAAAAGTCTCGCCCTGGTGTGCGCCTATGCCGAACAGCTCGGTGTGCAGAGCAGCGCCGTGCTGGACCAACAAGGACGTTTTGTGTTGCGACTGGAGGGCTTCACGGCCGTGCCCGCGAAGTCATAATCGCGCGCGACCTAGAAGCTGATCTTCAGGCGTTCTTCAGAGTTAACTCAGTGTTGCGCAAGTAGCGCGCTCTAGAGTGCATGACGCCGGGCAAGAACCCCCGTGGTTGACCCGGCGGTAATCCATGCAATCCCTGAGGAGAACTTCCGTGAAACTATTGCCCTGTTCCAGACTGACACTGACGATACCGACCGGCGTGCTGCTCGCCGGCTTCATGATGAACGCTGCGGCCGCGCCCTTCCTGCCGGATTTTTCGGCCGCCAGCTTCATCCCCGGCGCTGCCATCAATCACCCTTATTTCCCCTTACTGAACGCAGCGACCTATCGCTACGAAGGCAACACCGTGGACGAAGACGGCGATCCCATCGTCGCGGCCTTTGAATTCCATGCGCCGGCCGCTGGACCGACCATACTCGGCGTGCAAACCACTACCCGCCTCGACCGCGCCTTTGCTGGGGGACTCCTGATCGAGGACACCTACGACCATTACGCCCAAGACACCCAGGGCAACGTCTGGTACATGGGTGAAGACGTCACCAACTACATCTATGACGGCGCGGACAATTTGATCGGCACTCACTCGGCCAGCTCCTGGCGAGCCGGCGTAAACGGCGCGCACCCGGGTTTCCAGATGCCGGCCGATACCTCCCTGGGCGTGAATTACTATCAGGAAAAAGCCGATGCTGATCAGGCCGTCGATCAAGCCCGCACCCAAGGGCTTCTTGATCAAGTGATCGTCGACTTCGGCACTTTTCATGACGTGCTGTTGGTGTGGGAGGG
>JANLSI010000067.1:0-12632 GCA_031362345.1 Pseudomonadota bacterium | reverse complement strand
CCAAGGACCAGCCACCTTCGCGCAGCCGTTCGAGGATGTAGCGGTCGCCCACTTTGACACGTTCGAAACCCAGACCAATGGTACGGATCGCCTGCTCAAGACCGAGATTGCTCATCTGCGTGCCGACCACGCTGCCGCGTAGTGCACCCGTCTGCTGGCGACGTCGCGCGATGATGAAGGTCAGCTCGTCACCATCGACCAGTTGGCCTTTGGCATCGACCATGATCAGACGATCACCGTCGCCGTCTAAGGCGATACCGACGTCGGCACCATGCTTGAGCACCGCCGCCTGCAGAGCGCTGGGATCAGTCGCTCCGCACTCATGGTTGATGTTGAAGCCATCAGGTGCATTGCCGAGAGTGATAACCTGCGCGCCGAGTTCGGAAAATACTGCTGGCGCGATGTGATAGGTCGCGCCGTTGGCGCAATCGACCACTACCTTCAAGCCATCCAGATTCATGCTGGAACGGACCGTGCCCTTGCAGAATTCGATGTAGCGACCCGCCGCATCCTCGACGCGACGGGCCTTGCCCAGCTCACGCGACGCGACTGTTGCCATCGGGCGGTCGAGTTCCGCTTCGATCTCAAGTTCGATTTCGTCGGGCAGCTTAGTGCCGGCATGGGAGAAGAATTTGATGCCGTTGTCGTCGAAGGGATTATGCGAAGCGCTGATGACGATACCGGCCTGGGCGTGAAAGGTACGGGTCAGGTAAGCAATGCCCGGCGTCGGCATCGGCCCCAGCAGATGGATGTCGATACCCGCCGCCGACAGGCCCGCTTCCAGGGCCGATTCGAACATATATCCCGAAATTCGCGTGTCCTTGCCGATCAGTACCTTTTGCCGTCCAGGTGCATGGGCGCTCAGAACGCGGCCCGCCGCCCAGCCCAGCTTCATGACGAAATCCGGTGTGATCGGATGTTCGCCTACCGTGCCGCGAATGCCGTCGGTACCGAAGTATTTGCGTTTGCGCTCGCTCATTGCATACACCTTGCCGACCCGCAGGACGGAAATCGCTTATCGCGTGATTCGGAAAATATCAGCAGCGCACAAGCTGCGGCCGTGAATACCATCACAGCCGCGCAACCGGCTTAGGACTTTATAGCGACCGCAAGTTAACAAGCGTTAACTGCGTCCACGTTCAATGCAGACTGGCGGGACCACCGATCTTGCCATCCGTGCCTTTGTCGCTGCCGGGCTGGTCCTCAACATCGGGGTCACGCACACCGCGCGAAGAATCGTCGTCTAGCCAGTCCTCGGGCGGACGCGGGGCCCGTCCCATCATGATGTCGTCGATCTGATCGGCACCCAGCGTTTCGTATTTGATGAGAGCATCGGCCATGGTATGCAAATGATGGATATTGCTCTCAAGCAGGGTGTGCGCGCGCTGGTAGTTGCGATCGACGATGTCGCGAACTTCCTCGTCTATGAGGTGCGCCGTCTCATCTGACACCATCTTGTGCTGAGTGACCGAGCGACCGAGGAAAACTTCGCCCTCGTCATCGCTATAAGTCATCGGGCCGAGCTTGGCCGACAGGCCCCAGCGCGTCACCATGTTGCGCGCAATCTCGGTAGCACGTTCGATGTCATTGGATGCGCCGGTCGTGACCGCCGTCGGTCCAAACACGATTTCCTCGGCGATGCGGCCACCGAACAAGGTCGAAATGCGGCTCTCCAACAGTTCTTTGCTCGAGCTATAGCGGTCTTCTTCCGGTAGATACATGGTCAGACCCAGTGCCCGGCCGCGCGGAATGATGGTGACCTTGTAGACCGGATCATGCTCAGGCACCAGGCGACCGACGATGGCATGACCGGCCTCGTGGTAAGCCGTGAGTTTCTTTTCCTTGTCGCTCATCACCATCGAGCGCCGCTCCGCACCCATCATGATCTTGTCCTTGGCCTTCTCGAACTCGTCCATATCGACCAGGCGCTTGTTAGAGCGCGCTGCGAACAGGGCTGCCTCGTTGACCAGATTGGCCAAGTCGGCGCCCGAGAAACCGGGTGTGCCGCGGGCCAGAATGCCCGGTTTGACGTCTTCGCCGATCGGCACCTTGCGCATATGGACCTTGAGGATCTGCTCGCGACCGCGGATATCCGGCAGCGGCACCACCACCTGACGGTCAAAGCGGCCCGGCCGCAGCAACGCCGGGTCGAGCACGTCGGGACGGTTGGTCGCCGCAATGATGATGATGCCTTCGTTGCCGTCGAAACCGTCCATCTCAACCAGCAGCTGGTTTAGCGTCTGCTCGCGTTCGTCATGGCCGCCACCGAGACCGGCGCCGCGATGGCGGCCAACTGCGTCGATTTCATCGATGAAGATGATGCAGGGCGCATGTTTCTTGGCCTGCTCAAACATGTCACGCACACGGGAGGCACCGACGCCGACGAACATTTCGACGAAATCCGAGCCGGAAATGGTGAAGAACGGCACCTTTGCTTCGCCGGCGATGGCCTTGGCCAACAAGGTCTTGCCGGTGCCTGGTGAGCCAACCAGCAGCACACCCCGCGGGATCTTGCCGCCTAGCTTCTGGAACTTGCCCGGGTCCTTGAGGAAATCGACCAGTTCCTTAACCTCCTCCTTGGCCTCATCGACGCCGGCCACGTCGTTGAACATGACACGCACCTGGTCCTCGCCCACCAAGCGTGCACGGCTCTTGCCAAAGGACATCGCGCCTCGGCCACCCGCGCCGCCCTGCATCTGGCGCATGAGGTAGATCCAGACTGCTATCAAGAGCAAGAAGGGGAACCAGGAAATGAAGATCTGCATTAACAAGCCCTGGCGATCAGGGGCCTGGGCCTCGATGCGGACCTTGTTATCGAGCAGCGTACCGATGAGCGGGCTGTTGTCGGTTTCAGGGCTATAGGTGAACAGATGCGAACCATCGTGCATCTCGATCTCGATAGTCTGGCCGTCAAGTACAACCTTCGACACCCGTCCGCTCTTGGCCTCGGTCACGAAATCCGAGTAATCGACCGGTCGCGAGGCGCCGTGGCGCGGCGTAAAGTTCTGGAATACCAGCATCAGCACCAAGGCGATGACGATCCAGAGGACGAGATTTCTAGCCATATGAGCCTTATGTACTTCCTTCAAACCAGCACCGGTCCGCAGCATTTTCTAACGGACGAGACAGTTCTGTGGGCCGAAAAACTATATACCATATTGTTTTGCCACGACATAAAACTCACGCGACTGGGCACGTGAAGCTTCGGGCTTGCGTCGTGATACCTGCGCGAAGCAGGACTTCATACGCTTCACGAGCAGTTCTGTATCGGCAAACTGGAACAATTTGATTAACAGACCACCCCCAGGGCGCAGGAGTTCAGCCGCGAGCTCCAGGGTGATCTCGGCCAGTTCGACCATGCCGGCTTCGTCGACGTCCTTCAGCCCTGTGATATTGGGGGCCATGTCGGACATTACAAGGTCGAGTTTGCCACCCACCGCCGCCGCCACCTGCGCGCGCACTGTGGCGTCGCGGCAATCGCCACGGATGAAGGTCGCGCCCACAATGGCCTCCATCTCAAGGAGGTCGACGGCAATTATCAGCCCGCGCGGGCCGGCCATTTCAACCGCAACCTGGGTCCAGCCGCCCGGACTGGCGCCGAGATCGAGCACCGCTGCGCCGGGACGGATGAGCTGGTCTTTGTGCGCGAGTTCGTGGAGTTTATAGGCGGCTCGCGAGCGATAACCGTGCTGATTGCGTTGTTTAACGAAGGGATCGGACTGTTGGCGTTGCAGCCAGCGGCTGCTGGAACCACGGCGCGCCACGCTAAAGGTAGCGGACGCCGAGGATTTCGTACTCGATGTCGCCGCTCGGTGCCTTGACCACCACGCTGTCGCCCTCGCTCTTGCCAATCAAGGCGCGGGCGATGGGCGAATTGATCGAAATCATGCGTGCTTTGACGTCGGCCTCGTCCTCGCCGACGATTTTCCAGGTGACTTCCTCGTCCGTCCCGGTGTTACACAACTCGACCGTCGCGCCGAACACCACCTTGCCTTGCGCATTGAGCTTGGTGACGTCGATGATCTCGGCATTGGAGAGCTTGCCCTCAATGTCGGCGATGCGCCCTTCGTTGAAGCTCTGCTGCTCACGAGCAGCGTGATATTCGGCATTTTCCTTCAGGTCGCCATGGGCACGGGCCTCGGCGATGGCGGTTGTGATGCGCGGCCGGTCCACGCTCTTGCGGCGCTGCAGTTCTTCGCGCAAACGCAGTGCACCCTGGGCGGTCATCGGCGTCTTGTTCATCACTTGCACTCCCGATGCAGATCCTGCAAACGACGGACGTTGCCCGTACCGGTGTCGGCCAGCGCCATGACCGCCGCATGCGCGCCGGCCATGGTCGTGGTGTAGGCGACGCGATGATTGAGCGCGCTGGTGCGAATCAGGTAGGAATCGCCGATCGCCTGCTTACCTTCGGTGGTATTGATAATGAGATCGATCTCATCGCTCTTGATCATGTCGACGATATGCGGCTGCCCTTCACCGACTTTATTGACCCGCTGACACTCTAGCCCCGCCTCGCGCAGCGCCGTCGCCGTGCCCTGGGTGGCGATGATGCTGAAGCCCTGCTCAATGAGCAGATGAGCGAGTTCGATGGCGGCTGGTTTGTCGGCATCGCGCACGCTCAGGAAAGCCTTGCCGGTGGTGGGCAGTGCCATGTTGGCGGCCTGCTGAGCCTTACCGAATGCCTCGCCAAAGGTCGCGCCTATGCCCATCACTTCGCCAGTCGATTTCATTTCAGGGCCGAGCAAGGGGTCAACACCTGGAAATTTAACGAAGGGGAAGACCGCTTCCTTGACCGAGTAATAAGGCGGTGTGCGCTCGTGGGCAGCATTCTGCGTAAGCAGCGATTCGCCGAACATGCAACGCGCGGCAACATAGGGCAGCGACAGGCCAATGGCCTTGGACACGAAGGGCGCGGTACGCGAGGCGCGCGGATTGACCTCCAACACGAAGATATCCTCGCCCTGGATCGCGAATTGGGTGTTCATCAGCCCGATGACATTAAGTCCGCGCGCCATGATACCCACTTGGCGGCGCAGCTCGTCCTGCATGGCCGGCGTCAGGGTGTGGGGCGGCAACGCGCAGGCCGAGTCACCGGAATGCACACCGGCCTGTTCGATGTGTTCCATGATGCCACCGATGAGGACGTCCTTGCCGTCACAGATGGCGTCGACGTCCACTTCGATGGCTGCCTCAAGGAAATGGTCGAGCAGCACCGGTGCGTCGTTGGAGACCGCCACTGCCGCATGCATGTAACGCTCTAGGTCGCGATCGTTGTAGACGATTTCCATCGCCCGTCCGCCCAGCACATAGGACGGTCTTACCACCAAGGGGTAGCCGATCTCCGCAGCACGCGCGGTCGCCTCCGAAGTCTGCCGGACGATACGGTTCGGTGGCTGGCGCAAGCCTACGCGTTCGAGGAACTGCTGAAAGCGCTCACGATCTTCCGCCAGATCGATGGAATCGGGCGAAGTGCCGATGATCGGCACGCCGGCACGCTCCAGCGCACGGGCAAGCTTGAGCGGGGTCTGGCCGCCGAATTGCACGATCACGCCGCGCGGCTTCTCGACCGCGACGATTTCGAGCACGTCTTCGAGGGTCAAGGGCTCGAAGTACAGACGATCGGAAGTGTCGTAGTCGGTCGACACGGTTTCCGGATTACAGTTGATCATGATCGATTCGAAGCCGGCGTCGCGCGCCGCCATCGAGGCCTGCACGCAACAGTAATCGAATTCGATACCCTGACCAATGCGATTCGGCCCACCGCCGAGCACGATGATCTTCTGCCGGTCGGTCGGCCGCGATTCGCATTCTTGCTCGTAGGTCGAATACATATAGGCAGTGGTGGCATCGAATTCTGCGGCACAGGAATCGACCCGCTTGAACACTGGCCGCACACCAGCCGCGTGCCGCAGTGCGCGCAGCGCGTCTTCGCGCATGCCGACCAAACTGGCGAGCCGCGCGTCGGAAAAGCCCTTGCGTTTGAGCGCGCGCAAACGTGGCTCGGTCAGCGCAGCGCGTCCCTCGGCCTGCACTGTTGTCTCTTCGGCAATGATGTCAGCGATGGCGCTCAGGAACCACGGGTCGATGCGCGTCATGTCATGCACATCGGCCAGCGCATAGCCGGCCCGGAAAGCTTCGCCCACATACCAGATACGCTGCGCGCCAGCCGCAGTCAGTTCGCGGCGCAAACGCACCTCGGTCAATTCAATCTTGCTGGTGTCGATTTCATCGAGGCCAGTGGCGCCGGTCTCAAGGCTACGCAGCGCCTTCTGAAACGATTCCTGAAAGGTGCGGCCCATCGCCATCACCTCGCCCACCGATTTCATTTGTGTCGTGAGTCGGTCTTCCGCCTGCGGGAATTTCTCGAACGTAAAGCGCGGAATCTTGGTCACCACGTAGTCAATAGTGGGCTCGAAAGACGCCGGCGTCGCGCCATCGGTGATCTCGTTGCGCAATTCGTCCAGCGTGTAACCGACAGCGAGCTTGGCGGCGACTTTGGCGATCGGAAAACCGGTGGCCTTGGAAGCCAGCGCCGAAGAACGCGAGACGCGCGGGTTCATCTCGATCACGATCAGACGGCCGTCATCGGGGTTGACCGCGAACTGCACATTCGAGCCACCGGTGTCGACGCCGATTTCGCGCAACACCGCGATCGAAGCGTCGCGCATGATCTGGTATTCCTTGTCCGTCAGGGTCTGCGCCGGCGCGACCGTGATCGAGTCGCCGGTATGGATACCCATAGGATCGAGATTCTCGATCGAGCACACGATGATGCAGTTGTCGATGCGATCGCGCACGACCTCCATCTCGTATTCCTTCCAGCCTAGCAGCGATTCCTCGAGTAGGATTTCCTGGGTCGGCGAGGCGTCGAGGCCACGCCGGCAGGCTTCGTCGAAATCTTCTTTGTTATAGACGATGCCGCCGCCCGAGCCGCCGAGCGTGAAGGACGGCCGAATCACGATCGGGAAGCCAAGCTCTTGCTGCGCCGCCCGCGATTCTTCGAGATTATGCGCGACGAAAGAACGTGCGCACTCCAGACCGATGCGGCCCATGGCGGCGCGGAACTTGGAGCGATCTTCGGCCTTGTCGATGGCTACTTCGGAGGCGCCGATCAGTTCGACGCCGTATTTCGCAAGCACGCCTTCACGCGCCAGATCGAGCGCGCAATTGAGCGCGGTCTGGCCGCCCATGGTCGGCAACAACGCATCGGGACGTTCGCGCTCGATGATGTCGGCGACGGTCTCCCAGCGGATCGGTTCGATGTAGGTTGCATCGGCCATACCGGGGTCAGTCATGATGGTGGCCGGATTCGAATTGACCAGCACCACGCGGTAGCCTTCGTCACGCAAGGCCTTACAGGCCTGTGAACCGGAGTAGTCGAACTCGCAGGCCTGGCCGATCACGATCGGACCGGCACCGATCAGGAGGATGGTCTTGATGTCTTCACGACGCGGCATGCTCAGCGTCCTGCGCGCGCGCGCTCGATGAGCGTGACGAAATGATCGAACAAGGGCTGTACGTCGCGCGGTCCGGGGCTGGCCTCGGGGTGGCCCTGAAAGCTGTAGGCTGGCAGTTCGCGATGCGCGATCCCTTGCAAGGAGCCATCGAACAGCGAGCGATGGGTGGCGCGCAGGCGCGCCGGCAAACTCGCCTCATCAACCGCGAAGCCGTGGTTCTGACTGGTAATGAACACCCGTCCGGTGTCGAGATCCTTGACCGGATGATTGGCGCCATGGTGGCCGAATTTCATCTTCACCGTGCGCGCGCCGCAGGCCAGGGCAAGCAACTGATGACCTAGGCAGATGCCGAATACCGGAATGCCGCTCGTCAGTAGCGCGCCGATAGCAGTGATGGCGTAGGTGCAAGCTGCGGGGTCGCCCGGCCCGTTGGACAGGAATACGCCATCGGGTTTGCGCGCCAGCACCTCACTGGCCGAGGTGGTGGCAGGCACCACTTCCACCTCGCAACCGCGATCAGCGAGTAGACGCAGGATGTTGTGTTTCACCCCGAAATCGTAGGCCACTACGCGAAAGCGGCTCGCACCTATGGCGCGATGGGCGTTAGTGACCAATTCCCAACTGCCTTCGCGCCAGGTGTAGGCTGCGTCGGTGGTGACCACACGCGCCAGATCTGCGCCATTCAAACCCGGGAAACCGCGCGCTGCCGCGATCGCTTGCGTGTCGCTGGCCTCGCGGCCGGCCGCGATGCAACCACTCTGAGCGCCATGGGCGCGTAGTACGCGGGTCAACTTGCGAGTGTCGATATCGGCGATCGCGACCACCCCCTGCTCGCACAGGAATTCGCTCAAAGAGCCGCTCGCCCGCCAGCTGCTGACTGCGGCCGAAGCGTCACGCACGACCAGGCCGCTGGCGAAGACACGCCGCGATTCGAAATCCTGAAGGTTGATGCCGGTGTTGCCGATGTGGGGGTAGGTGAGGGTAACAATCTGCTGGGCGTAGGAGGGATCGGTGAGGATTTCCTGATAGCCGGTGATGGCCGTGTTGAATACCACTTCGCCGATGCCAAGACCGGTGACACCGATGGAACGGCCATGAAAAACAGTGCCGTCAGAAAGCGCTAATACAGCTGGATCGCTCACAATCTTTCCCACATATGCAAAGCGGGAGGCAGTCGAATGACTGCTCCCGCTCGATGGCGCGCATTGTACTTGAGCGACCTTGGGCAAGGAAGGACTAGCGGCCGCGCGCTGTTGCGTGCAGCGCTGATGGATAAAGACGGTGAGCTGTTATCTGTCGCTCGCGTGGGACTGCCAGACAGCGCGCGCCGATTAGTTCTGCTAGGGGTCGGGGTTGGCCGTCATCGCCGCGCGATAGCGTTTGATGCGGTGGCTGATTTCGATCGCGACTTCGAGGGCACGCTTGCCGTCCTCGCCGCTCACTTCTGGCAGCCCACCGTGGCGTACCGCGTCAACGAAGGAGCCTATTTCGGCCTTCAGTACGTCTGTGCTGCCAACGGTGGCGGTCTCGAAAGTCACCTCACGGTGCTCCTGCGGCTCGCAGCCGTCGGTGACCGTGCCGATGCGCAACTCGTGGTTGGCATAATCAATGGCGAGATAGCCGCCACGCTGATAGACCTTCATGACCCGCGCCGGCTCCTGGGAAACCCGACTCGCAGACAATTCGGCGATACAGCCGCTGGCGAACTCGAGACGCGCATGGGCGATATCGATATCGTCAGTAACAACCGCGGTGCCCGAGGAATGAATGGCGCGCAGCGGACTGCCGACAATGCTGAGCACGATGTCGATGTCGTGAATCATGAGATCCAACACCACGTCGACCTCGGTGCCACGCTTCTGGTAGGCCGACAAGCGCTGCGCCTCGATGAGCCGCGGCCTATCGATGCGCTCACGTAGCGCGCGCACCACCGGGTTGAAACGCTCCAGATGGCCGACCTGCAGGACCAGACTTCGCAAGGCCGCACTCTGGATAAGGGTCTCGGCTTCAGCGACGGTCGCGGTCAAAGGTTTTTCGACCAGCGCGTGAACGCCGGCGCTCAGGCAGTCGTGGGCGATGGCGAAGTGTCGCGCTGGCGGCACAACGATCGAGACCAGGTCGATGTCGTGCAAAATCTCGCGGTAATCGGTAACCGCGCGGGTGCCATATTTGGCGGCGACTTCGGCACCGCGCACCGCATCGGTATCGACCACCGCATAGAGCTCGACGCCGTCGATCTGGGTGTATTTCTGTGCGTGGAAATTACCGAGGTAACCCACGCCGATGACGGCGGCCCGCAATGCTCGCATACGCTCACCCGCAGATCCGGTAGCGCCCAACGGCCCCGGCTTGGGGCGCGAGTATACCCGAGCAGCGCAGCGCCGCTGCGCTTAATCCCGCAGACCGAGCACGTCCTGCATGTCGTAAAGCCCGGCTGGTTGCTGCATGAGCCAAGCGGCCGCGCGCAGCGCACCGCTGGCGAAGGTCGACCGGTCGGAGGCCTTGTGGGTGATCTCGATACGCTCACCACTACCCGCGAACAGTAAAGTGTGATCGCCAACGATGTCACCGGCACGGATGGTCTCGAAGCCGATAGTTTTGCGATCACGCGGCCCGCTGCGGCCTTCACGGCCATAGACTGCGCAGCGCTTGAGGTCACGGCCTAGCGCAGCGGCCACCACTTCGCCCATGCGCACGGCGGTGCCGGAAGGTGCATCGATTTTGTGACGATGATGGGCCTCGATGATCTCGACGTCGAAATCATCGCCCAGCACCCGCGCCGCGAGGTCTGCCAACTTGAAACAGAGGTTCACGCCCACGCTCATATTCGGCGCGAACATGATCGGGATGTCGGTGGCGGCTGCGTTGATCTGAGCCACCGCATTACCGAAGCCGGTGGTGCCGATCACCAGGCGCTTGGCCGCTCGACGGCACAATGCCAGGTGCGCGAGCGTCGATTCGGGCACTGTGAAGTCGACCAGCACATCGAAAGCATCGAGCGCCGCGACCGCATCGGCGACGATGGTCACCCCGCTCGCACGGACACCGGCCAATAGTCCCGCATCGCTACCGAGGTGGGGGGATTGCGGGTGTTCGAGCGCCGCGCGCAGTACCAGCGTCGGGTGTTCGGCCAGCAGGCTGACCAGGGTGCGACCCATACGGCCAGCGGCGCCGGCAATGGCGACGCGGGTCTTTTCTTGCGGCATGTCGCCTCCTCTAGCGCTGCGCCTGACGTATCAGGAAAACTTCATTTCCTCAAAAAATTTCTTCACCCCATCCAGCCATGAGCTAGCCCGCGGACTGTGGGTATTGCCCTCGCCGTTCAGCGTTTCGCCGAACTTGCGCAGGATCTCCTTCTGTTCTTTATTGAGGTTGACCGGCGTCTCGACCGCGACCCGGCAGATCAAGTCACCGACTTGCCCGCCACGCACCGAACGCACGCCCTTGCCGCGCAGGCGGAACATGCGGCCGGTCTGGGTCTCGGCCGGAATCTTGAGCATCACCCGCCCCTGCAGGGTCGGTACTTCGAGTTCACCACCGAGCACGGCGGTAACGAAGTCAATCGGCACTTCGCAGCGCAGGTCGGTCTCTTCGCGAGTAAAGATCGGATGTTCCTTCACGACCACATTGACATAGAGATCGCCCGGCGGGCCGCCGTTCTGCCCGGGCTCGCCCTCGCCCGACAAACGGATGCGATCACCGTTGTCGACACCGGCCGGCACCTTCACCGAAATGGTCTTATTGCCGCGCGTCTTGCCACCGCCATTGCAACTCGCGCAGGGGTCCGAGATGGTCCTGCCGCTGCCGCGACACTTCGGGCAGGTCTGCTGCACCGAGAAAAAGCCCTGCTGCATGCGCACCTGACCGGCCCCACCGCAGGTCCCGCATTGCTCGGGCGCACGCCCGCTGCGGGAGCCTTTGCCACCGCAGGTTTCGCAGCCCACCAAGGTCGGCACACGAATCTTGATTTCGCTGCCGGCGACGGCGTCTTCGAGAGTCATTTCGAGGTCGTAGCGCAGATCGGCACCACGATAGGCGCGCGAACCGCCACGACCACCGCCGCCGAAGATGTCACCGAATACGCTGTCGAAGATGTCGCCGAAGCCTGCCCCGCCGGCGCCAGCACCGCCCTGCTGATCGACACCGGCATGGCCAAATTGATCGTAGGCTTGGCGCTTCTGCCGATCACTGAGCATCTCAAACGCTTCTTTGACTTCCTTGAAGCGTCCCTCGCTCTGCGGGTCATCCGGATTGCGGTCAGGATGCAATTTCATCGCCAAGCGGCGATAGGCCTGCTTAATCTCGGCCTCGTCCGCCTTGCGATCGAGACCAAGAACTTCATAGTAATCACGCTTGGCCATGCGTTGTGTTCCGTAGTGAATTGCGGCTCTCAGCAACACACAGGCCCGGCGCGGCAAAATGCCAGGCCGGGCCTGCCCATGCAGATTTAGGCGTCAGGTTTACTTATCGTCTTTGACTTCTTCGAAGTCGGCATCGACCACATTGTCTGCGGATGCGCTATCGGGCTTCGCACTGTTGCCAGCGTTCGCGCCGGCGGCTTGCTGATCGGCCTGCTGGGCCTGGCCGGCAATCTTACCCGAGAGTTCGCCGAGTTGCTGCGCCTTGGCCTCGATGTGGTCGGCATCGTCACCGGCCATAGCAGCCTCGACGGCCTTGATGGCGTCTTCCACCTGCTTACGATCGGCGTCGGATATTTTGTCCTTCAGTTCCTCCATGGACTTCTTCGAGGCATGCACCAGCGAGTCGGCCTGATTGCGCGCAGTGACCACCGACTGGAACTTGCGGTCTTCCTCGGCATGGATCTCGGCATCCTTGACCATCTGCCGGATCTCTTCATCCGACAGACCGCTGGAAGCCTTGATCACGATGGACTGCGCCTTACCGGTCGCTTTGTCCTTGGCCGAGACGTTTAAAATACCGTTGGCGTCGATGTCGAACGCGACTTCGATCTGAGGCGCGCCGCGTGGCGCCGGCGGAATGTCCGCCAGGTCGAAACGGCCCAGCGACTTATTCGCCGAGGCACGGTCGCGCTCGCCCTGCAACACATGCACGGTGACCGCAGTCTGGCTGTCGTCAGCGGTCGAGAACACCTGCTGGGCCTTGGTCGGGATGGTGGTGTTCTTCTCGATGAGCTTAGTCATCACGCCGCCC
>JANLSI010000055.1:0-5621 GCA_031362345.1 Pseudomonadota bacterium | reverse complement strand
TCGGACGTGGGTGTCTATATGTGTCGCAATCTACTGCGCCAGGCAGTGCGCGGCGCGACGGCGCGTGACATTACGCGTGACACTGCGCGTGCGCAGCACCAGCCATTGCCGGTTTATACCTCCGACTCGGTGCTCAATATCGCGCGGCGTGAGGATATCGACGACAACGACGTGCTGATGAAAATCGGCAGTCAGGTGCTGGCCATCATGAAGGAGTGCGACGCGGTGCCGAGCGCCGAGCGCAAGGCCCACGCGCGTCGCCGCCTGGATGAGATCGATGGCGGGCTGCGCTGAGACGGACGACGGGCGCCAGGTCTTAGCCACTAGCGGCGCCCGCCGGCGCCGAGCACGAAGGAGTCTGTGATGGCGAAGCCGGAACCGTTTCAGATCCACCTGGCCGATAGCGTGCTGGAGGACATGTTCCAGCGTCTGCGCCGCACCCGTCATGCGGACGACTACGCCAACGACGATTGGGAGTACGGTTTCAACGGCGCCTATCTGCGCGAACTGATCAACTACTGGTGCGACGCTTTCGATTGGCGCGCCCAGGAGCAAGCGATGAATCAGCTCGCCCATTTCCGCATGGACTGGCAGGGCCTGCCGCTGCATTTCATTCACCAGCGCGGCAAGGGCCCCAAGCCCATGCCTCTGCTGCTACATCACGGCTGGCCGTGGACCTTCTGGGATCTGAAACGTGTGATCGGGCCACTCACCGATCCCCAAGCGTATGGCGGCAAAGCCGAAGACGCTTTCGATGTCGTGCTGATCTCGCTGCCGGGTTATGGCTTCTCTTCACCCAATCGTCAGACCGGCTGGAATTTCCATACCACCGCCGATCTTGAAGCCGAACTCATGACCCAGGTGCTGGGCTACGACAAGTTCGCCACCGCCGGCGGCGACTGGGGCGCGCTAGTGGTTGGCCAGCTCGGGCATAAACATGCCGACAAGCTTCACGGCTTGTACTGTCATCTGCCGATCCAGCTCAGTCATTATCTGGCCGATCATCCAGACGTACCGCCCGGCATTGCCTACGCGAACGGCTTGCCGGAGGCCTCGGAGTACGGCCCGGACGAGGCCGATTGGGTTGCGCGCAACAGCGATTTTTTCGCCAAGGAAAGCGGCTACGGTTTCCAGCAATTGAGCAAACCCCAGACCCTGGCCGTGGCACTCAATGATTCGCCGGCTGGGCAACTGGCCTGGATCATCGAGAAGCGCCGCAGCTGGGCCGACACCCACGGCAATATCGAATCGGTGTGGGACAAAGATCATTTGTGCGCGACCACCACCATCTACTGGGCAACCCAGACCGCCGGCACCTCGGCGCGCTTCTATAAGGAAGCCTTGATGAATCCCTGGCGGCCATCGCACCCACGCTTCCCCGTGGTCGAAGCACCCACCGCGCTCGGTATCTATCCGCGGGACGTGTTGCTGATGCCGCACCGCTGGTCAGAGCGCTACTACAATCTGCAGCAGTACCGTGTGCACCCGCAGGGCGGGCATTTCGCACCCTACGAATGTCCTGAGCTGTTCGTCGACGACCTGCGAACCTTCTTTCAGCGCTTTCGTTAGCAGCACTGGCGGTGATGTCGATGATCTCGATGTTGTGCAGCCCGCGCGCTCAGCGGCAGCGCCGCCGCTGGCGTTTCATTCTTGATGGCCGCTTCATAGCGGCGTCCGCACCACGGCTATATCGCAAAACACTGCCAACCGGGACAGCCCCATTGTTCAAGTTGCAGCGCGGCAGTGCCCTATTTCACCATTTGTGACACGGTCGTCACACATCGGCCGCATCTCGCCGCGTTCCTAATGCTTTCTTAATCTTCAGTCCCTACCTTCACCCTGGACACTTCATCCGCGTGGGAGACAACTCACGCCGAGACAAAACAAGCAAGGAACGACCGATGCAAGCAATCATTCCCACGACCTTATTGACGGCCTTCGCCGCCATCGTTATGCCTGGGGCAGCGGCAGCGTCCGTGTTTGGCAGTCTCGGCAACTTCGATGTTGTGAACGACACCGGACACACCGCCCACGGTTTCGAGATAGAACTGGAAGACTTGCATCTTGGCGATGTCTCGGATGTCTTTGGCGGGCCGGGGCGCGGCTTCCCGACGGGTCGCGGTTTCAATCCCGCGAATAGCGTCGAACGCTATGGCGCACCGGAGATCAGCGAGTACAACAATGGCGTTACCTTGGGCGTCCACGTGACCTACCGCGGCCTGTTCGATGGGCTGTCCTGGGATTTCGGCACACCCAGCGGTACGTTCGTCACACCAGGGGATAACTGCTGGTCTGGTGGCGGTGTCGGTTATGGCGCAGGTACGCCCTGCGACCATTTCGGGGTCGGAACGATCAAGACACCCACCAAGACCAACTATAGCTGGCTGCTCGAAACCGACCCGGCATCCGTCGTGCTGACTAAGGCCGGCTTCAATCTACCGGCGCCGGCGTGGCAGGTCATTCCCAATCAGGTCAATGTCGAAGCACCGCCTCAGGTAGTCGCACAGATCCAAGCCCCGGAAGCGGAAGTCGCGGGGCAATTCGGCGAAGCCCTATGGGTCAAGGTCTACACCACTGAACTTGAAAACGAACCCAAACTGGAAGATCTCATCGGCGGCAGCCCGGTTGTCGATCAAACCGAGACCGAAATTGAATGGCAACTGTTGCAGACCGATCCTAAGAATCCGCTGAAGGGGCTCTTGGAGCTTGGTCACGGGGCAGCGGTGGGTGGAAACGCGAAGTCCATTGTGCGTCGCTATGAATTCTTCGAATACATCGGCGCCTATGATGCAGAGGACCACGAGGCACTAGTCATCGACGATTCCAATCCACTCGCCGGCGAACTGGGCCATTATCTCGGTGCGCAGAACGCGGCCGTGAATCTCGCGGCGGTGCCGCTACCGGCCTCGGTCTTGTTGTTCGGTTCATCGCTATTCGGTCTGGCCGGGATAATGCGGCGACGCGCGTCCCGACCCGTTTGAACTGACGACCACCAGCGCCCCGTCACGCACAAACCGCCCTGGTCTGCGCGTCTTCGGCGATACGGACGGCTGCGTGGCGCGGTGTGCCACGCCCCTGCCGCTGCATGCGCTGCGCCGGCACAGACAAGGCACTTCAGACCTGGGCGGCGACTGCGCTGACCTGCAGCGCCGACAGGGTCGGGTTGATGCGGGTCAGGTTGGCCGGTAGTGCTGCCGACAGACCGCCCACGACGGCGACCAGCAAGGCCACCTTCAGGAGCGTTGCGGAAGTGGTCTTGAGGGTGTTGAGGGTGGTGGTGCTCATGGCGCGTCTCCAAATGAATTAAAGGGCTTTGCCCGGCGGCCTGGGCTTCGTCACTAAGCCCAACGCCAACCTTGGAGTGCATACTATTGTTGTCGAGTTCGCAGGATAAGCGAGTAGTCTTGCAAGACTGAATTGCGGAATCAGCAATAATGGAAGACATTCTTGCGCTGCGGCTCTTCCTCGCCATCGCCGAAACGGCGAGCTTTACCCAGGCCGCACGACGCCTATCCCTGACACCGGCGATGGCCTCGCGCAAGATGGCGGCGCTCGAAGCTGAGCTTGGTCAACGCCTGTTCCTGCGCTCGACACGGCGAGTCAGTGTGACTGAACACGGCGCCTTCTTGCGCCGGCACGCCCAGCGCGTGATCGATGCGGTGGACGAAGCTGGCGAAGCCATGCGCGGTGCGCTGGCGCGGCCGTCCGGACGTCTGCGCATCAGTTGCCGCGCCGGTCTCGGTAGCCATTTCATCGTGCCCTACCTCGCAGAGTTCCGCGCTAGCTATCCGGAAGTCAGCGTCGGGCTCGAACTGGTCCACGAGCGACTCGCCGATCTGATGCTGTCGGGCTGCGATGTGGCGGTCACCATCGGTCATCTGGCGGATTCGAATCTCGTCGCCCGACGCATCGCCGAGACCGACTCGCAGATCTACGCGAGCCCGGCCTATCTGGCGCGCCATGGCACACCGACCTCACCGCTGGAACTGGAACAACATGCGTGTCTGACTATGTCGGCCGTCACTGGTACTACGGTATGGAAATTATCCCGCGCCGGCACGCGTTACGAAGTACCGATCCGCTCGGCGCTTGCGATCGACAACGCCGACGCGCTGTTCGCCTGTGCGTGCGCCGGTCTCGGCATCATCCTGTTCGCTGACTGGTTCGTGCAGCCGGCGTTGCGCAACGGCACGCTGGTGCCCATCCTCACTGACTATCAGGTGGAACCGCGCGGCACGCCTATCAACCTGCTCTATCAAAGCCGCAGCTATGTGCCGCTCAAGGTGCGCGCCTTCATCGATTTCTATGGGGCCAAGGCGGCACAGCATTTCGCTGCTGCGGCAATAACCCCATAGACCATGCAGGCGTGGTTAGCCGGTATACATGTTTTCCTTGACGGGAAACTTCTCTACCTCGCGCACCGTAAAGAGCTGGGTATGCACAGCATCGACGAACTTCTCGTCGTCGGGTGCAATCTTCGCCATGAATTGCGGCTCGTTGAAGGCCGTCACCATGTCGGCAATGCTATCGAACCACAGTTCGGCGATGCCATCGAAGGGCGCACGCCGCCATTGCGTGGTCAGCTTGCTGGCACCCCCCGCGCCGCTATAGCCCGCCACCCAATGGGATTGCACATAACGTCGTACGTGACGGGTGAATTCCGGCACGCCGGTGACGATGGCGCCGTGGCTGTGGTTCCAGTAGTGATCGAACTCGTCGAAGGACATGCCCTCGCGACGCTTGATCACCACCGAGAGTTTGACCTTGGGCGCACCATTGCAGGCAATCTTCTCGATTTCGTCGGTAACCATGATGGCGACCGCCTCGCGATCGATGAACTTCTCGTCGTCGGGCCCCACCAGTTCCACAAAGCGCGGCTCATTGAAGGCCGTTGTCATGCCATCGACGTTATCGAACCAGACCTCGGCGATACCGTCGTAGTCCGCTCGCTTCCACGCCATGCCTGCGCCGTCATAGCTCGGGTCGACGATATGGGCCTGACTGTAGCGGCGCACGTGACGGGTGAACTCCGGAATACCCACCACCAAGGAGCCATGGGGGCCATCCCAATAGCTGTCGAATTGCTCGAAGGACATTCCGTGCTTACGCTTGAGCAATACGGCGAGCTTTATCATCGGGTCTTCCTTCGCGCGATTATGCCGTGCGTACTGGTGAGCTGGGGGGCAGATTCGAGGTCGGCGCCCATCACGCCTTATGCAGCGCTTGGACACAACTACCCGTTCGTGGGGGCATATCGCGCCGTATCGCGGCAGTAGCGGCACGGCTGCACCACGCGCTATCGTCACCATGCTTGTGCGGCTTTGTTGTGTCTGTTGAACATCTTGGCCACGGATCAACACACGCATTGTCGCCATCTCAAGCGCCCCGCGCTCGTACCCATCTTTTCACAGAGGCATCAACCAGCTATGAAGTTCGGATTGTTCTACGTGCTCGAAGCACCCGATGGTGACTATCGTAAAGCGTGGACGCGCATGATGGGCCAAATTCAATATGGCGAAGCGCTCGGCTATGAGAGCGTGTGGCTGGCCGAGCACCATGGATCGCTGTACGGAACCATGCCGCGACTCGCCATCGCGGCGGCGGCTATCGCCGAGCGTACG
>JANLSI010000036.1:0-2354 GCA_031362345.1 Pseudomonadota bacterium | reverse complement strand
GTACTGCGCGAGCGGATGATCGGCTTCGAAGCCATAAGTAATGCGATCGAGCGCCACCCGCGCATTGCCGGCGGTAACCGGCATATTGGGGTTCATTTCTGCGATCACCATCGAAGCCTGCTCGATAAAATGCTGATTCGGCCCGACCGAGAGACCGAGGCTGACGCTGCCATCGGCTTGCGGCAAGGAAGTCTGCACCACCACTACGTCGGGGCTGATCGGGCCACCACGGCGCACGACACGGGTCAGATCGCTCAACCGGATCGGTACAAAGCTGACCTTGCGCCTGTCGTTCTCCTTGAACAGCGGCCGCAAGCGCGGCGCCGCCTGCCAGGTCAGATAGTGGAAGTGTTCGCCGAGGCCGCGCTCAAGGAAGCCGTAGCCACCGAGCGATAGGCCTGACGCCACCGTCAGCTTAGTGAAGCGCTCCACGTCGGCGCTGAAGGCACGGTAGAACTCGCGCGGCTCGGCGCAGGCGCCGGGCAGGATCAGCACGGATTCGTCGGGGATGGCCGCTACTGCGACTGCGGGTGCCACTACTTTCATATTGCTTCCAGTATCATCTCGGGGCGCCCCCAGTGGGCCGCGCGAGTGTAACGCGAAGCGCGCCTGGGCACGTACTCGGAACCCATACAACCACACCCTGAACGAGGAGTCATTCCATGGCTGGTCTGTTGCAAGACAAAGCGATCATCATCACCGGTGGCAGTACCGGCATCGGTCGCGCCACTGCGCTGCGTGCCGCCCAGGAAGGCGCGCGCCTAACCATCGCCGATATCAATGTAGCCGACGGTGAAGCGGTGGTCGCCGAAATCAACAAGGCGGGTGGCAGTGCGCAACTGGTCAAGACCGATGTCACCAAGAGCGCCGATGTGCAGGCCATGATCGCAGCCACCGTCAGCACCTATGGCCGTCTCGATGGCGCGTTCAACAACGCCGGCATCGAAGGTCATTTCGCCAGCATCACGAGAATGACCGAGGAACAATACGACCGCACCGTCAACGTCGATCTGAAGGGCGTGTGGCTGTGTGTGAAATATCAGATCGAACAATTCCTCAAACAAGGCAGCGCCGGCAGCATCGTCAGTACCGCCTCAGTGGCGGGCCTGGTCGGCACCCGCGGTGGCAGCGCCTATTGCGCGGCCAAACACGGCGTCGTCGGCCTGACCAAGTGCGCGGCGCTCGAATTCGCCCGCAAGGCCATCCGCGTCAACGCGGTGTGCCCCGGCATCATCCAGACGCCGATGGTCGATCGCATGATGGCCGGTACCGGCATCGTGCCTCAACATCTGATCGATCAGGAGCCCATCGGCCGTCTTGGCCAGCCGGGTGAAATCGGCGAAGCGGTGCTCTGGCTGTTGTCGGACTTATCGTCCTTCGTGACCGGTATTGCGATGCCGGTCGACGGCGGCTACGTGGCGCTCTGAGCAACGCTGGTAGCGCTTGATAGGCTCCCCGCCCACGGCGGAGAGCGTTGGAAACACCGTGCGCAGCCCGGCTCAGGCGTCGCTGCGACGCTGCTTCTCCAGCTCACGCAGTTCGCGCCGCATGATCTTGCCGGTGGTGGTCATCGGCAGGCTGGTGACGAACTCGATCAGACGCGGCACTTCATGCTTGGCGACGCGCGAACGCACGAAGTCGCGCAGCTCGTCGGCGAGCTCGTCGCTGCCTGCGAAACCCGGCTTGGTGATGACGAAGGCCTTGATGATTTCGGTGCGTACCGGGTCTGGCACGCCGATCGCAGCGGCCATCTGCACCGCCGGGTGCTTGAGCAGCGCGTCTTCGATTTCACCGGGGCCAATACGATAGCCAGAGCTGGTGATGACGTCGTCGCCACGGCCGTGGAACCAGAAGTAGCCGTCCTCGTCCATGTGCCCGACATCGCCGGTGATCAACCAATCGCCAATGAACTTGTCGCGGGTCGCGTCGGGCTTGTTCAGGTACTCAAGCAGCATGACCGGATGCGGGCGCTGGCAGGCAATATGCCCTTCGACACCCGGCGCGACGATGTTGCCGTGGTCGTCGATGATGGCGCAGACGGTGCCTGGCGTGGACTTGCCCAGCGATCCCGGCTTGACCGGGAAGATCTTGCCGTTATTGCCCAGAATGACATTGGCTTCGGTCTGACCGAAGCCTTCATTGATACTGATATTGAGTTCCTTCAGCGCCCATTCGTGCAGGCCCGCGCCCACCGACTCGCCGCCCGATAACACCGCGCGCAACTTGAGCTTGTAGCGACTCAAGGGATTCTCAACAGTGCGCATCAGCTTCAGCATCGTCGGCGTCAGCAGCGCGAGGGTGACGCCATGCTGGTCGAGGATGCGATAGGCTTCCTCGGGCTCAAAGCCCTTCAT
>JANLSI010000861.1:0-2706 GCA_031362345.1 Pseudomonadota bacterium | reverse complement strand
GGCCGCCGTGCAGAAACACCAGCGGGCGGCCTGCCGGGTTGCCGCATTCTTCGAAATACACCGTGTGCAGGGCCGAGACCTTGAGGCGCCCACGGCGATAGGGTTCGATGGCCGGGAACAGATCGGTAGGCGCGTGGCGGTGCCGCGCTGGTTTGGCGGTCATGGTGTAGTTTCCGGGTTGCGAGGCTGGTCACTCGCCGCGCGAGTGGCGAGGCGATGATGCGCTGGGCTCGCACGTGGGTCCAGCGGGTCGCCAGGCGACAGAGCGCCGCGCTTATGCTCGAGAGGCATGGTGATAATATCCGCAGCGCCCGGCCAGAACACCGCACGTTATCTGAGGAGGGGAGATGATTTTTTCGTGTACCAAACTATGGCCCGTGCTGGGCTTGCTCGCCGTCGTCACCGCGCAGGCTGAACCAGACGGGTCGTCTGCACCGCCGGCCGACACCCACTGGACCAGCTATAACGAGAACGTCAACGGCCAGCGCTTCGTCGATCTGAATCAGATCACAACGGCCAATGCCGCCCAGCTCGGTGAAGTGTGCCGGCTCAAGGTCGACGAGACGGGCGCTTTCCATACCGGCATTCTGCAGATCGGCGGTCTGCTCTATTTCACTACCGCCAGCGATACGCTCGCAGTCGACGCCACCAATTGCAAACTACGCTGGCGCCATCATTACGTGGCCGACGATCCGGCCGGTACGCCACTCAAGGTCAACCGCGGCCTGGCCTATGCCAATGGCGTGTTGTATCGCGGCACGCTCGATTCGCGCCTGCTCGCCATCGATATGGCGAGCGGCAAGACCGCGTGGCAATACCAAGTGGGCGATCCGCAGCAGGGCGAGTTCTTCAGCTCAGCGCCGCAGATCTATCAGGGTCTGGTCATCATTGGCGCGGCTGGCGGCGATTGGGGTACACGCGGTCGCGTGATGGCCTTCGATGCCAAGAGCGGTCGCGAAGTCTGGCGCTTCTATACCATTCCGCGCGGTGACGAGCCCGGCGCCGATTCGTGGAAAGATCAGCAGAGCGCGCAGACCGGCGGTGGCGGCACCTGGAGCACCTATGCACTGGACATCGCGGCGGGCGAAGTATTCGTACCGGTCGGCAATCCGACCCCCGATCTGCTGCCCCACTTGCGACCCGGTGACAATCTCTACACCGACTCGATGGTGGTGCTCGACGCCGCGACTGGCAAGCTGAAGTGGTATCACCAGTTGTTGTCCAACGACGGTCAGGACCTCGATCTCGGTGCCAGCCCCATGCTGTATTACAACAGCAAGGGCGAGCGCCAGGTCGCACTCGGTGCCAAGGATGGCTACGTCTACGGCGTGAATCGCGAAAACCAGCAGCGCGTGTTCAAGACCCCGGTCACCACCATCAAGAATGCCGGTGTGCGGGCCAATGCGGCTGGTGTCGAGATCTGCCCTGGTCCGCTCGGCGGCGTGGAATGGAACGGGCCGGCCTTCGATCGGCCGAACAAAGCTATCGTGGTCGGCAGCGTCGACTGGTGCGCGATCTTAACCGCCGAGGAAGGCTTCAAGTTCAAGCCCGGCGAGTTCAACCTCGGCGGCACCATCAAATTCTCCGACGTCGCGCGCGGCTGGATCACATCGCTCGATGCCGACAGCGGCGCGCTGCGCTGGAAGTTCGAAACCCCTGGGCCGATGGTGTCGGGCATCGTGCCGACCTCCGGCGGTGTGATTTTTGCCGGTGATATGAAGGGCAATTTCTTTGCCCTGTCGGCGACCGACGGCAAAGAGCTCTATCGTGCCCAGGCCGGCGGTGCGATGGCGGGCGGCGTGATCAGTTACAACCAGCGCGGTCGTCAGTACGTGGCGGCCGTGGCCGGCAACGTCTCGCGTTTGACTTTCGGTGTGACCGGCAGCCCGACCCTGTTGATCTACGCACTGGGCGGCAATGGCAAGGGCGGCGCGGCACCGGTCGCGGCCGCACCGGTCGCGTCGTCGCTGGCCACCGCCAGCGGTGTGGAAATCTACGGCAAGATCTGTGCAAACTGCCACGGCGGTGCGGGTGAAGGCGTCAACGGGCCGGCCTTGAAGGGCCTTGCGCAACGTATGGATCTGACCAAGACCATCCAGTGGATCGAGAACCCCTCGGCGAAAATGCCCAAGCTCTACCCCGACCCGCTCAATGCGCAGGCGGTGAAAAGCGTGGCGGCCTACGTGCAGGGCTTGTAGTCGCGATGCCCGTTGAGTCTGCATGACTATCGACTCGACCTCCATCGAGCACATCAGTGCCGTGACCGTATTCACGACGGATATGGCGCGCGCCGTGCGTTTCTATGAGGCGCTGGGCATGCCGCGCTGCTATGGTGGTGGTGACGCGCCCTTCTCGAGCTTTCGGGCGGGCAGCGGCTTTGTAAACATCGCCCTTGGCCATCCGCCCGAGCGACTGTGGGGGCGTGCGATTTTTTATGTTGCCGATGTCGATGCGATGTATGCGCGCGTGCTGGCCGCTGGTTACACGACGATGACGCGCCCAGCCGACGCAGCCTGGGGTGAGCGCTATTTCCATGTGCGCGATCCCGATGGCAACGAGCTCAGTTTCGCGCGTCCGCTGGCGTCGCGGGTCGCGACCTGATGCGTGTTCTGCTCGGCTTGCTAGTGGTGTTCGGCGCGGCGGCCGCCACCGCCGGCGGCAGTGAACTGGTCGGTCTGCGTGAGCTGGTGAACTACTAAGAATAAT